>UQMR01000055.1 GCA_900542255.1 uncultured Porphyromonadaceae bacterium | reverse complement strand
TATACTCTATACCAAGGTGACCATGTCGCAGACCGGACAAGAGTCGATGCCCGGTATGAAGATTACAATGTACCTCATGCCTGTCATGTTCATGATATTCTTCAACAACTATGCAGCAGGTCTTAGCTACTACTACTTCCTCTCGTTGTTGATAACCATCATACAAACCTATCTCTTCCGCAAACTGATAGACGAGAAAAAGGTTTTGGCACAATTGGAAGCCAATGCCAAGAAACCCCGCAAAAAAAGCGGATTCATGGCTCGCCTCGAAGAGGCACAGCGCAAGCAAGAGGCAGCATTGCGCGAGCAACGCCGCCAAAATGCCAAACGTCGCAAGTAAGAGGCAGTTCTCTTCATAAATCTACAACCGCCGGTGTTGCCTGCAAAGCACATCGGCGGTTGTGTTTCTTAGATGAAATATTACACACAATAAGGCAAAAACTACAATAATGCTCATGGTATAATACCTATCTTTGTAGAAGTGGAAAACGGCATTTGCCTTACCGTTTATTTCAGGAAAATTACTTAAACCAACACATACCAAAAACACCCGGACATGAAATTAAAAACCACATTGCTGAGCCTGCTTGTAGCTTGCAGCCTCACAACCGTAGCACAAAGCGTAGATAATGCCATTTACGAAGGGGTACCCTTTGACATGCCTCGTGTTGCACGACCGACTTTCCCCGATTACAAAGTAAATATCCGTGACTTCGGAGCCGTAAGTGACGGCAAAACCGTTTGTACCGAAGCCATCAACAACGCCATCGCACACGTCAATGCAAAAGGAGGCGGTACGGTAGTGATTCCTGCCGGATTATGGATAAGCGGCCCCATAGGTCTGCTGAGCAATGTAAACCTCTATACCGAATACGGTGCGTTGGTTATCTTCACCTCTGACTTGGATGCCTACGAGATAGTAGAGACTTCGTTCGAAGGTCTCGATACCCGTCGCTGCCAATCGCCTCTTTATGCCCGCAACGCCCACAACATAGCCATCACGGGCTATGGCACATTCGATGGTTGCGGCGAAGACTGGCGGCCTGTGAAAAAGAGCAAGGTAACCTCGAAACAGTGGAAAAACCTGCTCAAAAAGAGCAAAGTAACCAACGAAAAAGGCGATATATGGTATCCGTCAGAGGCCTCTAAAAAAGGAGCCGAAGCATGCTACGACTTCAATGTACCCGACAACATTACCACCGACGAAGGGTGGGAGAGCATCAAGCGATGGCTGCGCCCCACCTTGCTGAGTTTCCAAAACTGCGATACGGTACTGCTCGAAAACGCCACGTTCAAAAACTCGCCGGCCTGGTGCCTCCACCCGCTGCAATGCACCCACATCACCATAGACGGCGTGAAGGTAAACAACCCGTGGTATGCACAGAACGGAGATGCCCTCGACTTGGAATCTTGCCGCAACGCCCTCGTCATCAACAGCATCTTCGATGCCGGCGATGATGCAATCTGTATCAAATCGGGCAAAGACGAAGACGGTCGCCGCCGGGGCGTACCCTGCGAAAATGTGATAGTACGCAACAATACGGTACTGCACGGGCACGGAGGCTTTGTCGTTGGCAGCGAAATGTCGGGCGGCGCACGCAACATCTACATCGCCGATTGCAGCTTCATAGGTACCGATGTAGGCCTGCGCTTCAAGAGCACACGCGGTCGCGGCGGTGTGGTAGAAAACATATATATCGAGAACATTGCCATGATAAATATACCCGAAGAACCGCTCCTCTTCGACCTCTTCTACGGCAAGAAAGGCAAAGCGACAGCCGACCAGCTTCCCCCTGTCACCGAAGAGACCCCCATATTCCGCAATATATACATCGACAATGTCGTATGCCGCGGTTCGGGACGCGCCATGTATTTCAACGGGCTGCCCGAGATGAAAATCAGTAACGTAAACATAACCAACACAACCATACTCGGTGCCAAATCGGGCATTGTTATCAACCAAACCGATGGTGTAAAGATTGAAAATTGCCGCATAGAACCTCTCAAAGGCAGCGTGATACGCCTTGCCGATGCCGAAAACATCAGTATCGACGGGCTCAAAACCTCCACCTCTTCGGCCTCAGCCCTGGTAGAGAGCGGGTGCAGCAGCATCACCATCAAAGAATCTGACATCGACAAAGAGAATGTCACCTTTGCCGAAGGCGTATCTTCCAAAACCGTAAAATTCAAGTAAACCGCTATGAAACAAGCATTCTATATACTTGCAGCCTGCCTTCTGCCGGCATCACTGCACGCCGCCACATACGAGGTGACGGCAGAAATAACCAACCCGTCAAGCCTTACACGCTCCGATGTGCCGGTAGAACTATCGGTTGCCGACTTGCAAGCCCCGTTTACCGTACGCTCGGCAACCGTATATGTGGGCGGCAAGGAGATAGCCTCGCAAGCCGACGACCTCAACGGAGACGGAAAGGCCGATGAGATTGCATTCCTCGTCGATGTGGCTCCTTCGGGCAAGGTAGAGGCGAGAGTCGTCCTTTGCGACACCCTCGTAACCGCCCAACGCTATGAGTCGCGCGTCTATGCCGACATGCTGGTAGCCGACAAAAGCAAGCGAAAAAAGAAGAAACATGTCCCCATCAACTCCATATCCACCCTCTCGGGCAACCTCTATAACTACCTGCACCACCACGGGCCTGCCTTCGAAAGCGAGCTGGTAGCATACCGACTCTATTTCGACCGCAAACAGACCGTCGACATATACGGCAAATTCAACAAAGGCTTTGAGATAGAGCCCAGCGGATGGTATCCCAATGACGAACAACTCGCCCAGGGCTTCGGCGACGACGTATTGCGCGTAAGCGGCAGCTGCGGTGTAGGCACGCTCAAAGGATGGAACGGGAAGAAAGCCATACACATCGACCCCGTATCGGAACGCCGCGCCACCATACTTGCCTACGGACCGGTGCGCACCGTTGTCGAGATGGCCGTAAAAGGGTGGAAATATGGCGACTCTTACCTCAACATGACATGCCGCTATACACTCTACGGCGGTCATCGCGATGCCGAGGTCGAAGTCCTCTTCGATGCCCCCCTCGGAAACGAGGTCTTCTGCACCGGAGTGCAAGACATCAAAGGCTCACAATCATACAGCGACCACAAAGGGCTCATTGCCTGCTGGGGAACAGATTGGCCTGTAAACGATACCATCAAATATGCCAAAGAGACAGTAGGGCTTGCCACTTATTTGCCCGCCGGCCTCGTGGTAGGCGAGAAGAAAGACAAGAGCAACTATCTGTACCAGATAAGCGCGCCCGGAGCCACCTCGATACGCTATTATATTAACTTTACATCGATGAAGGAGACATTCGGGTATAAAACCCCCGAGGCTTGGTTCTCCTATGTAGAGAGCTGGCGCAAAGAGTTGGAGAACCCCTGCCGCGTTGCCATCAAACCCCGAAAATAACCCGTAACTGCGGGAAATACCATACTCAGCTTTTGTTACACAAGAAAGGGGCTGTCTCATGATAGTGAAGTGCAGCCCAAAAGTTAGAGACAAAACTTTTGGGCTGCATTCCAGAAAAACCTGAGACGGCCTCTCTTTTTGTTTTTTCACAGGCACACTCCGCAACAGAAACTATCAAGCTCACGTAGTCTGGTAAGGTCACACGAACCTGATACTCCTACTCAGTGCCTATAACGCACGAATCTCCCTCCTCATTGAAGGGATTTATCCGTGTTGATATTAATATTCCTACCTCGTAATCAATGAAATTTTTGTAAAAAACTGTACCATCTGAGATGCATAGGGACGAAGTAGCAATAATTATGGACAGATAAATGTATCCTTATTAGAATACTGAAATATTATGGTAATAAAACATGGCAATTATATTGTTTTAAAATGATATTATTTTGATACTAATACTTTTATTTATATCTTTGTTTTGAAATAACTTTTAAAATTATGTTATCTATTACGAATATGTGGCCATTTAAAAAGAAGCTTAATAGTCTGCCTGCAAGATCATTAGATGACTTAAAAGCAAATACGAAAATTTTATTTATCGATGATCAAAAATTTAATTACGTAGATGCATTAAAAGAAAAAGATGGTTGGAAAAATATTTCTCGAATATCAGATGCATCTTCAATTTCTCAGTTTGAGATTAAAGAAGCACATATAATATTTGTAGATATACAAGGTGTTGGCAAGAAATTAGGATTTAATGATGAAGGACTTGAACTAATCCAAGCTATTCGGAAACAATATCCCGAGAAAAAAATCATCATGTATAGTGCTGAAAATAAAGGAAAAATAGATGGACTACACCCTGCGGGGAATCTTGTTGACTATCGGCTACGAAAAACAGCCAGCCGTTATGAATTTGAAAACACTATAGAAAGATTTGCCAAAGAAGCATTTTGTCTAGACAATTGTGTTTCTCATATACGTGAAGTATTTCAACGTGAACTAGGAATATCAAAAACGGAAGAAGAAATTAAAAATGTAATTAATATATTATATTCGAAAAATAAATACAAAGATTCTTCTAATATAGCTAAAGCCTTTGGCTTAGATAATGTTGGCTCTATTGCCAATATAATTCAACTATTATTAACTGCTTTTGGAGCCTAAAATATGAATGATGCATTCTATCATATCGTTATTAACGATGAAATTATATTATCAAATTTACCAGAAGATCTTATACCGGAAGTTTTTGATTGCCCAGCTGAAACTCAATACAAAGAATGTCCTATAAGGCAGCTAATTAAAAGACAAAAAAAGCTAAAAACCCCTGACGGGAACGGTTTTGTATATTTTTGCTCATATGATCCGCTATTAACGAAAAAAACATTTGCACACTATTTTGATGCATTATATTCCTTATATAATTCTTTCGCAACAAAAATAGAATATATTCGAAGTCAAAATAAGGAGTTAGCCAAAAATGATTTACATAGATTACAACATAATGTAAATTCGTATAATGCAAAAATTCAAGATGATATAGATTCTCTTATTTCACTCCAAGATACAAAAATGAGTGAATGGGCTAACATTCTACAAAATACAATAAAAGTTATAGAAAACAATCCCCGAAAAGCCGCAGTAGTACTTTTGAAAATTGCCAAAAATATCTCTCTTGTAAATTCCGAGATGAATGTCTACGATTTTTTGGAGAACCCAGATGGCGAAATACAATTTTTTAGACATTCAATTCACAAAGTCGTAAAATTATCATTACAACCCTTTTTTTTGGATTTTGTTGAAAATCGTATTTCCCCAAAACTTGGAGAGTGTTATGAAACAGTAGAAATTGATTATCCTTCAATTTCAGTAGTGCTTGGGCATATTTGGAGTAATGCAATTAAATACACATGTGGGGGAACTGATATTAATATTAATTTTTCAAAATTCCAAGATTGTGTTGATGTAGAAATTGAATGCTACAGTCTCTATATAGAAACTGACGAAATCGAAAAAATATTCCAAGAAGGATATTCTGGTAAATGGTCCCATGTAGCAGAAAAATCAGGTAATGGTATCGGAATGTATTATATAAAATATTTGACACATCTAAATAATGGCGATTTTTATATATCTCCTGGAGATTCGCCAACTTATATTAATAAACTGCCTTATACAAAGAATAAGTTTGTACTAAGATTAAAAAGGACGCAACATAAAGAATAAACCGAATCATCTTACGTTATATGTGTGACGAGAAGGGGGCTGTAATATTGGCATCAAAAAAGATGTTGAATATTCGTTCGCTATGAAATGTTCATATGTTAGTTAAAAGAAACGTTATAACTAGGCCTATAAACATATTTTTGTACCTTCGCAGAGAGAAAGTAAGAAGGAACGATGGCAAAAAAGGTTAAACAGCAGGAGTTGTCCGGGGCCCAGGATTTGTATAATTTTCTGTTTGAGGCCTGTAATATCATACGAGGCCCCGTTAGCCAGGATAATTTCAAAGACTATATAACACCGCTACTTTATTACAAGCGCATCTCCGACGTGTATGATGAGGAGGTTGAAGAGGCCCTTATTGCCAGCAACGGTGATGAGGAGTACGCCTCTCTTCCGGAGCAGCATCGATTTGTTATACCGGACGGATGTCATTGGCAGGACATCCGCGAACGTTCGGAAAACCTTGGCTCTGCCATTGTCGAGGCAATGCGCAAGATAGAAATAGCCAATCCCGATACACTATATGGGGTTTTGTCTATTTTTTCGGCACAGAAGTGGACCGACAAAAAGGTACTCTCCGACGAACGTATACGGAATCTTATCGAGCACTTGTCCAAACGGCGTTTGGGCAACAAAGATTACCCAGCCGACCTGATGGGCGATGCCTACGAGGTACTGCTCAAGAAATTTGCCGACGATAGCAAAGCGCAAGCTGGAGAGTTCTATACGCCACGCACTGTTGTTAGGTTACTCGTGCGCATTCTGGATCCCCAACCCGGTGAAACCGTCTATGACCCAGCCTGCGGATCGGGAGGTATGTTGATCGAAGCTATCCGTTATATGCATAGCGACGATCTCTGTTGCGGCAGCATCTTCGGACAGGAGAAGAACGTAGTCAACGCAGCCATTGCCAAGATGAACCTCTTCCTGCATGGCGCATCCGATTTCAACATCATGCAGGGCGACACGCTCCGCAATCCGAAAATCTTGCAAAGCGATACACTGGCCCGCTTCGACTGTGTGATTGCCAATCCGCCGTTCTCGCTGGAAAAGTGGGGCGCAAAAGAGTGGTCAATGGACAAGTATGGACGCAATCTGTGGGGAACCCCTTCCGATTCATGCGGAGATTACGCATGGATCCAGCACATGGTATGTAGCATGTCCTTCGGCAAAGGGCGCATGGCAGTCGTGATGCCACAAGGCGTTCTGTTTCGCGGGAATCAAGATGGAGAGGTTCGCAAGAAATTGGTTCAAAGCGACCTTGTGGAGGCTGTCGTGACCCTTGGCGACAAGCTCTTCTATGGCACGCAGCTCTCTCCCTGCTTTTTGATCCTGCGCCGTACGAAGCCCACCGACCGCTCCGCTCGCATCTTGATGATCGACGGCAGTCGAATTCTTACCCCTAAACGGGCCCAGAACGAACTGTCCGATGCCGATGTCGACCGCCTGTACGAACTCTATGCCAATTATGCCGACGTGGAGGATTTCGCAAAGGTGGTGACCCTGTCCGATATCGAAGCCAAAGATTTCTCGTTGTCGCCCAACCGCTATGTGGAATACCATCGCGAGGAGGTAAAAGCCTATGCCGAGGTCAAAGCAGAATTTTTGGCTACCTACGAAACGTTGAAACGCTGCGAAACACGTTTTGTCGAACTGATCAACCAATAAGGAATGTCTGATAATCAACATATAACAACCTTGACACTCGAGGAACTTAAAACGTTCCTTTGGGGTGCTGCAGTCCGTCTGCGCGGACAGATCGACGCCGCAGGTTACAAGGAGTATATCTTTCCGCTGCTCTTCTTCAAGCGCATCAGCGACGTCTACGACGAACAATTCAACGCATTCGTTCAGGAAGGAGGCGAAGAGTATGCCCGCGAACAGGCCCATGACCTCGCTATCCGGATTCCGGACGGAGCCCACTGGAACGACGTGCGCCAGGTCACCGAGAACGTCGGGCGACGGCTGGTCGAGGCTTTCATCGCCATCGAACAGGCCAATCCGGCCGTTGAGAGCGACGGTCGCCGCATCGGAGGTCTCGAAGGCATCTTCGGTCCCAAGGACGGATGGACCAACAAAGCCAAGATGCCCGACCACATCATCACGTCGCTCATCGAGGATTTCTCTAAACACAACCTGTCACTGGCAGCCTGTCCGGCCGATGAGATGGGACAGGCGTATGAATACCTGGTCGGAAAATTTGCCGATGATGCCGGCAATACAGCACAGGAATTCTACACCAACCGCACGGTTGTCACCCTCATGGCCGAGATTCTGAATCCGCGCCCCAATGAGAGTATTTACGACCCGACCTGCGGTTCAGGAGGCATGCTTATCAAATGCCTCACCTACCTCAAGGACAAAGGTGAAGAGTGGCAGGGAGTCCACGTTTTCGGGCAGGAGATTAACGGTCTGACATCCTCCATTGCTCGGATGAATCTCTATCTCAACGGCATTGAGGACTTCTCGATTGTCTGTGCCGACACCCTTGCCCACCCGGTCTTCCTCGACGGCAGCCGGCTGCGTCAATTCGACATCGTCCTTGCAAATCCGCCCTACTCAATCAAACAATGGGACCGTGACGCGTTTGCTCACGACAAGTGGGGCCGGAATTTTCTGGGCACACCGCCGCAGGGCCGTGCCGACTACGCGTTTTTTCAGCACATCATCGCATCTATGAATCCACACACGGGTAGATGCGCCATTCTTTTTCCACACGGAATTCTATTCCGAGAAGAAGAAAAAGAGATGCGAAAACAACTTGTTTCCATGGATATCCTTGATTGTATAATCGGTTTGGGTGCAAATTTATTTTACAACGCTTCTATGGAGGCTTGTATAATCATATGCAATAACAACAAACCTGCGATAAAACGAGATAAGGTATTATTTATTGATGCGAAAAATGAAGTTACTCGAAAAAACGCAGAGAGTTATCTCGAGGAAGCTCATATACAAAAGATACTGAATGCCTACACAGACTATCGCGACATCGATGGCTTTGCACAAGTTGTTCGAAAAGAAGATATTCTCAAAAATAATGCGGAATTGAGAATCGCTTTATACGTGCACCAAAAACAAACAGCCGACCGATTAAACTTTGACAGATGCCTGCAAGATTGGCAATATACCATTCCCGGCATACATTCCGAAATAGAAGATTTAATAAAAAAAATTGAGTAATATGACGCGAGTTAGATTTGGAGATGTTGTAAACGACATAAAAGTAAATGTCGATCGACAAAATAACCCGTATGACATATATGTAGCCGGAGATCATATGGATTCAGAGGATCTGACATTACATCGCTGGGGATCATTTGCTACAGACGATGTCGGTCCTGCCTTTATCAGAATATTTAAACCCGGACAGGTTCTGTATGGATCACGGCGTACATACCTAAAAAAGATTGTTGTTGCGCCTTTTGAAGGGATCACAGCCAACACAACTTTTGTGCTTAAAACCAAAAATGAGGATGAATTTTCACAACGGCTTCTTCCGTTTATAATGCTCTCTGATGATTTTACAGAATGGTCTATCCGTAAATCAAAAGGTTCTACCAACCCGTATGTCTTATTCTCTGATCTTGCCGATTATGAATTTGATTTGCCGTCTCTGGAAGAACAGCGGAGATTGGCGGATAAACTCTGGGCGGCGTATGAGTTAAAAGAGGCCTACAAAAAGATGATTGCGGCAACCGATGAAATGGTCAAAGCCCAATTTATCGAAATGTTTGAAGATGCCCCTATAAAGACACTTCGAGAGGTCTCTATTAAAAACGGTGAATATGGAGCAAATGTTCAGGCTGATACGTTCAATGGAGATGTCAGATATATAAGAATTACCGATATTACGAATGATGGAAGCTTAAATGATGATAAAGTTAGTCCTAAAATATTCGATGAAAAATATCTACTAAAGACTAACGACTTACTCTTTGCAAGAACTGGAAATACCGTAGGTAAGACTTATTTACACAAAGGCGGGAAAATGATATTTGCAGGATATCTTATCCGATACCAGCTTAATGAAGAACTCATACTTCCTGAATTTGCATTTGCATTTACTCATACCCAACAATATTATAATTGGGTAAACAAGACAAAGAAGGTTGGGGCACAGCCGAACATCAGCGCAAATCAATATGATACAATGCCCATTATAGTACCCTCTTCATTAGCAGAGCAACGTAAGCTTGTTGAAATTACCCGTCAAGCCGAAAAATCCAAATCGGAATTACGCCAGGCAATCGAGAAAATCGACCGGGTGATGAAAAGTCTGATGCAGTAAAAATCGAAGTCCAAACCGATGCATGAATCATAAGACGACGAACCCATGATATTCAACGAAGAGAATACGATTGAAAAAATGTTGCTGACCAAGGCTGCTCAATGCGGCTGGAAGTATGTGGCGAGCAACGATATTCCCCGCTCGACAGACTCCGTACTGGTAGAGCCGTGGCTGCAGGATGCACTGATCCGACTGAACGGGATTACGGCCGACCAGGCTGCGCAGGTCATCTACAAGTTGCGATCGGCCATCATGAGTGGAAACTCACAGGATGAGCTGATTCAAGCCAATGACCGATTCCGCAGGCTGCTCTTCGAGGAGAATTCCGAGCCTTTCGGCGAAAACGGCGATAACATCAACATCCGCTTCTTCAGCGAGAACCCGGCCGAGAACCATTGCGTGGTGACCAATCAGTGGGAGTTTCCCCGGCCGAGCCGCGACGGAGGAAAGCGTCTCGATCTGGTGTTCCTCATCAATGGCATTCCCATGGTCATCGGCGAGGCCAAGACTCCCGTGCGGCCGCAGGTGACGTGGGCCGATGGGGCAAACGACATGCTTCAATACCAAAGGAGCATTCCGGAGATGTTTGTGCCCAACATCTTGTGCTTTGCCTCCGAAGGCAAAGAGTTGCAGTATGGCGGTGTAGGGCTTCCGGCGGACAAGTGGGGCCCGTGGTTCGCCGACGAGGAGCGTCATCACGGGACCTTGAACGATGTGGAGCGCAACTTCCGGCACCTGCTTACTCCGGAGCGATTGATCGACATCTATCGTTTCTACACGGTATTTTCTGCAACATCGACCGGTCGCAAGATCAAGGTCGTCTGCCGCTATCAGCAATATCTGGGTGGAGAGGCCATTGTGCAGCGTGTGTTGACTACGTTCCGCAATGGATATGGCCCGAAAAAGGGTTTGATTTGGCATTTCCAGGGTTCAGGAAAGTCGTGGCTCATGGTATTTGCTGCACAGAAGCTCCGCAAGCAGAATGAGCTGAAGGCTCCGACGGTCGTGATTGTCGATGACCGCATCGACCTCGAGGATCAGATTACCGGAGACTTTACCCGTGCGGAGATTCCCAACATCGAATCGGCACCCGACAAGGAGTCGCTGGAAAACTTCTTCAAGCAGGATCAGCGAAAGATTCTCATCACCACGATTTTCAAATTCGGCGATGTACAGGGCATGCTGTCCGACCGTTCGAATATCATCGTGATGGTGGACGAGGCACACCGTACCCAAGAGCGGGATTTGGGAACCAAGATGCGCACGGCCCTGCCCAACGCATTCTTCTTCGGACTGACTGGTACGCCGATCAATCGTCGCGACCACAACACCTTTGCGACCTTCGGCGCCGAGGAGGACGAAGAGCGTTACCTCTCGAAATACACCTTCCAGAACTCCGTAGCGGATGGAGCCACCTTGGAGTTGAACTTCAAAACGGTTCCGGTAGAGATGCATCTGAATGAAAAGGCATTGCAGGAGGAGTTCGACGAACTGACCGACCAGATCAGCGAGGAGGAGAAAGCCGAGCTGGTCAAAAGAACCTCAGTCGAAGCCTTCTTCACGTCGGACAAGCGCATCAACGACGTCTGCAAATATATCGTACAGCATTTCTGCGATTACGTAGAGCCGGCAGGCATGAAAGCGCAGGTCGTGGTATACAATCGGGAGTGCTGCGTCAAGTACAAAAAGGCCATCGACGCGTTGCTGGGGACAGAAGATGCAACAACCATCGTAATGCACACCGCAGGTGACAAAGCCGACCTGTACAAACCCTACAAACGCTCCCGGGATGAAGAGAAGCGGTTGCTCGACAAATTCAGAGACCCGCTGTCACCCTTGAAAATTGTCATCGTCACATCGAAGCTGCTGACCGGATTCGATGCGCCCATTTTGCAGTGTATGTACCTCGATAAACCCATGAAGGATCATACGCTGTTACAGGCAATTTGCCGCACCA
Organism: uncultured Porphyromonadaceae bacterium; assembly: GCA_900542255.1. Lineage (GTDB taxonomy): Bacteria > Bacteroidota > Bacteroidia > Bacteroidales > Barnesiellaceae_A > Barnesiella_A > Barnesiella_A excrementipullorum. The sequence continues at coordinate 2,570 of UQMR01000055.1, read as the reverse complement.
ATCGCAAATATACCGTGGACAAGAAATGCGGACTGGTTGTCGATTTTGTCGGCGTCTTCGACAACGTGGCCCGTGCGCTCGCATTCGATGAAGAGAGTATCAAGACCATCATCTCAAATATCGAGGAGATCAAGAAACGTATTCCGGAGTTTATCAATGAGTGTATTGCGTTCTTCCCTGGCGTCGATCGCACGGTAGGTGGCTGGGAAGGGTTGCAGGCAGCACAACAGTGTCTGAAAGAGGATGCCGTAAAAACCAATTATGCTCGACACTTTGCTAGATTGGCGAAAGCATGGGAAACAGTCAGCCCAGATCCGGAACTTTTCAAATATCAGACCGACTACATCTGGTTGGCACAGGTATATCAAAGCGTGCGTCCGGTAGGTAACGATGGTGCACTAATTTGGACCCTGTTGGGTGCTAAGACTATTGAAATCGTCCATAACAACATCGACACTATCGATATTGGCACGCCATTGGAAGATTTGGTGGTTGATGCCGATGTGATAGATTCCGTAATCAGCGACGCCAAGAAAGCCAAGCAAAAAGCCGTGGAGATTGAGAAAATGCTCAGGCTTCGATTGGGTGAGCACAAGGGAGATCCTCGATATAAGCATTTTGCCGAGAAACTGAATGAACTTCGGCAGCGGATGGAGGAGAATCTCATCACAAGCATCGATTTCCTTCGGGATCTTTTGGCCACAGCGCGAGAGCTGCTTGAAGAGGAAAAGCGTGAGAATCAGCCCGAAGACAAGCGAGCTAAAGCACGCGCAGCCTTAACAGAGCTTTTCGAGAGCGTACGAACACCGGAAACCCCCATCATTGTTGAACGCGTAGTGAACGATATAGATGAAAATGTCGTGGCGATTGTTCGTAAATTCAAGGATGCATTCAAGAGCGTAACGGCACGACGCGAAATTAAAAAGAAGCTTCGTTCTATCTTATGGGTCAATTATCAGATTAAAGATCAGGATATCTTTGATAAAGCATATCAGTATATCGAGATGTATTACTAGGTCATTCAACAAAAACGGAATACAGGATTCATATTAGTTAGACTATTACATTGCTTCTGCTTGCAGATTGTATCTGCAATGGAGTAGATCAGTTCCCGTACAGACGGCTTCGCCAGTAAGTAGAGAAATGAAGGTCTTTGTAGGGGTTGCAGAATGCTTGCATAGCTCTTTCCAATACCCATCGATCCTCTTGTTGTAGATGAAATTTACATTGACAAGAATCCCACACCGTTTGGGATTATACATCACCGGCGCGACAAACACAGAATCGTTGTTTGCCGCGCCGGTGGTGTATGGCTTAATCTATTCGAAGGATATCAATACTCCTCCTCGTTGAAGAAAAAGTCTTCTTTGCTGGGATAGTCTGGCCAGATGTCTTCGATACATTCGTATGTCTCGCCTTCGTCTTCCATCTCTTGGAGGTTTTCTATTACTTCGAGCGGTGCGCCAGAGCGCATGGCGTAATCTATTAATTCTTCGCGAGTTGCAGGCCATGGAGCGTCTTCGAGTTTCGATGCCAATTCGAGTGTCCAGTACATAGTTTTTTTCTTTATTATGGGTTATATTTATATCAATTTTTGACGCCGCAAAAATAGTGCTTTTCGTTTCAATTCGTGTTATTTTTGTGTAAAAATTATGCCTGTACGGCGGATGTGTGTGTTAAAATAAGTTGATTCGTAACTGCGCCGGTGTTGGGCTCTCGCGAGGGGTGATGATTTTGCAGCGGCGGGTTATTGTTGCAGCCAAGGTGCGAGGCGGCGATTGGTTTCGTCGATAAGCCACGTGAGGTAGGGGTGCTGTCGTATGTTGCGGGGTATGGGGGTATGTTTCGAGCGTTTGTATATGGCTTGTGTCACATCGGTTGTGGTGGCTGCGGCAACGGCTCCTATGGCTCCTTGTGCGGGAGTGCTGATGAGGGGGCGGAAGAGGCGGTCGGCAAGGGGGTCGAACCATGCGTCCATGTGTATCATGTTGCTGTTTACCACGCCCGGGTCGGTGGCGTTGACGCGGATGCCTCGCTCCGACAGCCGGTTGGCCATGTAGGCCGTGAGCAGGGTGACGGCCAGTTTCGAGCGGGAGTAATATTTGAAGCGTGCGTAGTGTGCTGCGGCGGTATCGAAAAAGTCTTTGTTTACCGAGCCTATATGGCGTGTCATGGAGGTGGTGAATACGATGTTGCTCCCTTCTGTCATGGTCGGGAGGAGCAGCCGGGTGAGCAGGTATGTGCCCACGAAATTGACGCCTATGGTGGTTTCGTATCCGTCGCTTGTGAGGGAAAAGTGCTTGCACATGACGCCGGCGTTGTTGATGAGGGCTTTCACCGGGATGCCGTCGTCGTGTATGCGGCGGGCAAAAGCGGTTATGCTGTCGAGTGATGCAAGATTGAGTTGCATGATAGATACGCGGCCGTTGTAGAGGGTGTTGAGGCGGTCGCGCAGCGGGGTATCTTTTTGCAGGTTGCGGCATGCCATGACGACCCACTTCCCTTGGCGTGCCAGCTCTTCGGCGATGGCGTATCCGATGCTTCCGCCGGCTCCGGTGACGATATAACAG
>UQMR01000054.1 GCA_900542255.1 uncultured Porphyromonadaceae bacterium | reverse complement strand
TGTTTTTCTCCTTGAAGATAAGTGTGGTGATGAGTGCCAGCGGTATAATCCACAAGGCCCGCGTACATTTTATGAGGGTGGCTATCTGCAATGCTTTCCCTTCGGCATCGGGGAAGTAGCTGCGGTCGAAGGCTTCGCCTGCGCCTACTACCGAGCTCGTATCGTGAATGGCTATGGCGGCCCACTCGCCGAATTGTTCTTGTGTCATGCCCAGCCAGTGGCCGATAGGCGGGAAGATAAAGAGTGCTATGGCATTGAGTACGAATATGGTACCCAACGAAACCGACATCTGGTTGTCGTCGGCCTTTACTACCGGTGCTACGGCGGCGATGGCGCTACCGCCACAGATGGCTGTTCCCGACGATATGAGGTAGGCGGTCTTGCGGTCTACACGCAGCCATTTCCCTACGAAGAATCCTATAATCATGACTGCGGCTACCGATACGATGGTAAAGAGCATTCCCTCTTTGCCCGAGGCCAGTGACTCGTGCAGGTTCATGCCGAATCCTAATCCTACGACCGATGCTTGCAGCAGGTATTTCGATGTTTTCTTGGCAAATTTGGGGTATGCCTGTCCGGCTACGAGGGCTAAGGCAAGGCCCATAAAGAGTGCTATGGCCGGGGTTACCTGAGGCAGAAGAGTGACGAGCAACAGTACGATAAACAGTATCCTGTTGTAGCGTTTGAGGAGATTGACAAATGACATTGTGTAAAGATTATTGAGTTGATAAATGTTGTTTGTTTTCCGAGGGCAAAGGTAGTATATATTTTATGACCTTGTATATCAATAATCTTTATGTGCTATAACGTCAGGTTATAGGCGTTGCCCGTTTTCTATCATATAACTGATGAATCCTTTGGCTATACCGCCCGTTTCTCCCATCTTCTGCACGAAAGAGAACTCCCTTTCGAAGGTGATGCCGGCAATATCTATAACTTTTAGTTTGCCTGCCGTGATTTCGTTCAGCACGGCTTGCACCGATATGATGGCGAGGCAGTCGGCATGGATGATATATTGCTTGATGCTCTCGGTACTGCCCAGTTGCATGACGATATTGAGGGCTGCAAGACGTATGTGGTGGGCATTGAGGGTGTGTTCTATGACGTCGAGGCTTCCCGAGCCGTTTTCGCGGATGACGAGAGGCAGCCGTTGCAGCTCCTCGGGCGTGACCTCCTCGGTATAGGCCCATTTGCTGCGGGTAGAGGCCACCAGTACCAGCTCGTCGCGCATAAAGGGGGTGTAGCGCAGGTGTTGTTGCCGGCTGCGACCCTCTACCAGCCCCACATCTATGCGCTGCTCGTCTACGGCGCGTTCGATGTCGACCGTGTTGCCGTTGATGAGCGAGAGTTTTATCTGCCTGAATTTGGCCGAGAATGTCGCAAGGTAGGCCGGCAGTACGTATTGGGCAATGGTGGTGCTGGCTCCGAGCCGCAGCTCGCCCACATGTTCGTGCGAGAGCATGTGCATGTCGAAGTCGAGCTGGCGATAGCGTCCCAAAATCTCCTCGGCATGTGTCAGCAGCACCTCGCCCGCGTGGGTGAGCGTGATGCGGTTGTTGTTGCGGTCGAAGAGCCTTACGCCATACTCTTGCTCTATCTCCTGTATGTGCTTGCTGATGGCGGGTTGCGATATAAACAACTCGTGCGACGCTTTGGTAAAGCTGAGGTTGCGGGCTACGCTGCAAAAAACTTTCAACCTGAAATCTATCATGGTATTTGCATTCTGTTAGGGGGCGGTAGTTATCGGTTCCATATCTCCCATGCGGCATCGGCTTGTCCGTACAGCATCTGCATGCCGTTGCTTACGGTAGCGCCTTGCCGGGCGGCGAGTTTCATGAATGTCGTCTCCGAGGGGTTGTATATGGCATCGTAGCAGATATGTGCCGGGGTAATCAGTTCGTAGGGGATGGGAGGGCAGGCCTCCGTTGCCGGATACATGCCCAATGGCGTTGCGTTTACGATGACGGTGTGGGCGGCCATTACGGCGGGGGTCAGGTCACCGTAGGAGAGTTGTCCGGCAGCGGGATGCCGCGACACTTTTCTTACGACGATATTCATATCTTGCAGGGCTGCTGCAATGGCTTTCGACGCCCCTCCTGTACCCAATACCAATGCCTTCTCGGGCCTGCGGCCTGCCGCCAGTGTGGCAAACGAGCGGGCAAAGCCCGTATAGTCGCTGTTGTAGCCTGTGAGGCGGGCTTGCCCGCCGTCGCGTACAATGCGTATCACGTTGACGGCGCCTATGGCGCGGGCCGCATCGTCCATTTCGTCCAGATAGGGGATGACGGCCTCTTTATAGGGGATGGTGACATTGAGACCCTCTATGCTGCTGTCCGATGCGATGAGCTGCGGCAGCAGGGCAATATCGGGCAACTCATAGTTGTTGTATATGGCATCGATGCCGAGGCGCGAGAAGCGTTCGTTGTGGTACTGCCGGGAGAAAGAGTGCCCGAGCGGATAGCCTATCAGTCCGAATTTGCGTGTCATGGCTATATCTTATTTACCTGTGTAGTGCGAGAGTCGTAAAACGTCGGTCGCCGATGTAGTGTCGGCGGCAAGTTGTGCGGGCGACATCCCTTTTTTGCCGGCATAGCGTTCTATGATGCGCCATCCTACCCAGCGGCCTATGCGCCCCGGTACATCTTGCGAGAGTGGCGCGGTAAACGGCGCCGGTGCGATATATTTGCGCAGGGTCATGTTGTCTGAGGCAAAGAGGTGATTGCTGCCTACAATGGCATTCCAGATGTTGGCCTCGTTATCGATGCACCACTCTATCTCTTCGGGGGTATATCCGGTGAGGCGTGCCGCGTCGTTGTCGTCGAGCAAGCCGGCAAGCAGATAGAGTATCCGGCCCTCGTATATCATGGCATCGAGCAAGGTGGCCATGTGGGGCGCGGGCAGTGCATTGCGCAGCAATACCTCGCCCACATCGGGTACGATGCGTGAGCGGTTGTGGCTGTCCAGCTCGTAGCTGTTGTAGCGTTGCCCGTATAGGGGGTAATCTTTGCCCAAATAGCAGTCGAGCGAAACCGACACCAGGCTGTCGACGGTGACGATAGATTGGTTCAGCCCCGATATGTGGGTTTGGAAAACGGGCGCAGGGCGGTGTGGAAAGAGCGTCGCATAGCGTGCTGCAAGAGCCGCAAGCTGCCGTTCTTCATCGGCAAGGTCGGTAAAAGACCGTTCCGTATCGGTATAGAGTTGCGCGATGGCAGTGTCTTGCAGAAAACGGCGTATGCCGTTGCGGAAGTATGGTGCATCGCTAAGGCCCAGTATGTGTTGCCCGTAAATACGCCAAAAGGGAGCGAGGCCGGTAGCCATTTGCCGGTACTGGGCCGTGTCGGTAAGAGTATCGTATTGCAATAGCAGCGAGTCGAAGCGTACGATTTGGGGCTCTATTGCCGTTTGAGGTTGTATGCGGTAGTCGGGCTGCCTGTTGCACCCTGTCCATGACGCAGTGGCAACAGCCGCGAGCAGAACTCCTGACAGGTATCGTTTCATATCGGATGTAAGTATATGATGACAAAGTTAATCTATTCCTTTCATAAAAACAATTATCTGTTGCTCCCGTCCGATTATCGCGGCGGGCCCTACTACTTTTCTTGCGGGCCGATAGTGCAGATAATAAAAAAATAATAACTTTGTGATGCGATTGCATGACGCTGTCGGCCGCATCACAGATATACCGTCGGCACGCATGCAACCTGCCGATGAAAAACACTTTAACACATCATATAGCATAGGTATGAATCGAATCATCAGTAAGGAATACTTCTCTGAACGAGTGGTGAAGCTCGTTGTAGAAGCTCCGCTTATTGCCAAAGCCCGCAGGGCGGGGCACTTCGTAATTGTGAGAGTAGGAGAGAAGGGCGAGCGTATCCCCTTGACGATTGCCGAGGCCGATACACAGGCGGGGACCATCACGCTTGTCGTACAGGCTGTGGGTAAATCTACCCAGAAGCTGTGTGCCCTCAACCCCGGCGATTACGTCACAGATGTGGTAGGCCCTCTGGGACAGGCTACGCGCATCTCCAAAGTAGGCACCGTAGTATGTTGCGGCGGCGGTGTGGGAGTAGCTCCGCTTCTGCCCATCGTGCAAGCCATGAAGGCGGCCGGAAACCGCGTGGTGAGCGTTTTGGCAGCCCGCAGTAAAGACCTCATTATTCTCGAAGAGGAGATACGACGCAGCAGTGACGAGGTCATTATCATGACCGACGACGGCTCCTATGGCGAAAAAGGGCTTGTGACGCAAGGCGTAGAGAAAGTCATCCTGCGCGAGAAAGTAGATGCCTGCGTGACGATAGGTCCTGCCGTAATGATGAAGTTTGTGGCACAGCTCACGGCACGTTACAATATTCCCACCGAGGCTTCGCTCAATGCCATTATGGTCGATGGCACGGGCATGTGCGGGGCTTGTCGTGTCACAGTGGGCGGCAAGATGCGTTTTGTGTGCATCGACGGTCCCGAGTTCGATGCGCATCAGGTCGATTTCGATGAGCTGATGATGCGCCTGAGGTCGTATAAGAGTTTGGAGTAACGTTAAGAGAAGAGTATTTATTATGGATAAACAAGATATAACCGCCCGTCGTGCCGAGGCTTGGCGCGAGGAGCTGCGTAAAAGCAAAAAAGCCAAAGAGCGTACCGATATACCGCGCGTGAAGATGCCCGAGCTCGATGCCGCCTATCGCGTGACGTGCAACGAGGAGGTAAACCAAGGCCTTACCGAAGAGCAGGCACTGGTAGAGGCACAACGTTGCCTCGATTGTCCCGAGCCCACCTGTATGACCGGCTGCCCGGTAGAGATAAACATCCCCACGTTTATCAAGCATATAGAGAAAGGTGAGTTTATGGCGGCCGCCGCTACGCTGAAAGAGACCAGCTCATTGCCGGCCGTATGCGGCCGCGTGTGTCCGCAGGAGAAGCAGTGCGAGTCGCAGTGCTTTTATGTGAAAAAGCTGCATAAGCAACCCGTCGCGATAGGCTATCTCGAACGTTTTGCCGCCGATTATTCGCGGCTGCACGATACCGGCGAGCTGCCGGCCGTGATGCCCTCCAATGGTATAAAAGTTGCCGTGGCAGGGTCGGGTCCTGCCGGGCTTTCGTTTGCCGGCGATATGGTGAAGTTGGGTTATGACGTGACGGTCTTCGAGGCATTGCACGAGATAGGCGGTGTGCTCAAATACGGTATTCCCGAGTTCCGTCTGCCCAATGCCGTGGTCGATGTCGAGATAGATACGTTGCGGCGCATGGGCGTGAAGTTTGTAACCGATTGCATCATAGGCAAGACCCTGTCGTACGACGATTTGCACCAGATGGGATTCAAAGCCATTTTCGTAGGCAGCGGTGCCGGTCTGCCCCGCTTTATGAATATTCCCGGCGAGAACCTTATCGGCATCATGTCGAGCAACGAGTATCTGACGCGTGTCAACTTGATGGGAGCTTCGCATGCCGACTGGGATACGCCTGTGTTGAGCGGAAAACGGGTCGCCGTGATAGGTGGTGGCAATACCGCCATGGACTCGGTGCGCACGGCATTGCGTCTGGGGGCCGAGACGGCCATGATAGTCTATCGCCGCAGCGAGGAGGAGATGCCCGCCCGTGTCGAGGAGGTAGCGCATGCCAAGGCCGAAGGCGTACAGTTTATGACATTGCACAATCCTGTGGAGTATCTTGGCGACGAGAATGGCCGCGTGCGTGCCATGCGTCTGCAAAAGATGGAACTCGGAGAGCCCGACGAGAGCGGCCGTCGCTCGCCCGTCCCCGTTGAAGGTGCCATAGAAGAGATAGCCGTAGATACTGTGATAGTGAGCGTGGGTGTATCGCCCAATCCTTTGATACCCAATGCTATATCGGGTCTCGAAATAAGCCGTCGCGGTACTATCGTTGTCGATGAGGCTACGATGCGTTCGTGCCTGCCCGACATATATGCCGGTGGCGACATCGTGCGGGGCGGAGCCACAGTCATACTTGCCATGGGCGACGGCCGTCGTGCGGCTGCTGCCATGCACGCCCGCTTGCAAAGCGAGCAGTAGAATAGGCAACCGCATAATTTATAGAAACAGAGCGAGGGATGCTGTTATCAGAACAGCATCCCTCGCTCTATATAGCCTTGTTTTCCTGACAGCCCCGTTATTATGATTGCGTCGCGCCATGAAGTTCCTGTTGTGGCGAGGCGCGGGCGACTATTTTACCAACGACAGCTGTATGGAAATACCGTAGTTGCTGTTGGTGATAGGGTAGGCCGATGACGATACAAGCGGCGTGTTCACCTGATGGTCGAAGTATACACCCAGCGTGATGCGGCGGCTCAGCACATAGTTGGCCGTGGCTTTTACGGCAAGCGTACGGGTTCCGGTGGTAGCTTGCGTGTAGTTCTCGTCGATGCGGCGTATAAGCGACATGGTGTTGCGGTACGAGAAGTCGGCCGTGATGTCCAAGTCGTTGTTGATACCCGTTTGGGTACTGCCTATCTTGATGATTTTATTGAAGTTGGCAATCTTATAGCTCAATCCCACCGTGATGTCGGTCGTGGTGGCCTCGACGATTTGACCGGCCGATGAGTTGAGCGTCAGTACGCGCGAGTCATTGTATTCGGCGCGGCAGGTAAGGTTATTTTTCATCGTCATGTTTACACCGATGAGGGGCGAGAAGCGTTCGGTGATAGATACCGACGATATGTCGTAAGGCGACGAGGGTACGGGGTTGCCCGAGAGTTCGTCGAGAGTATAACCCATCTCACCGTCTATGCCTATCCAGTTGAGGAACGACGAGTAGGAACCCACCGAATAGGTGCATTGGTAGGCGTGGTTGAGGGTGAAGCTCTTGAAGTATTTTTTGAATACAGGTATCTGCATCAGTCCTTCGTAGGTAATGCGCCAGTTGGGCAGTATGCTCGATATGGCGGGGAATGCCGTCAGCGCTATGTTGTCGGCACTCATACCCGAATAGGCGGCAATAAAGGCCGGAATCATGACGTCGGGTGACGATTTGTTGACACCTCCGTTGTTGGACGAGTAGGGTTGCCCGGCAAGAGAGTGTGTCTGCATGAAACCTGTTGTGGGATACTTGGTGCCTTCGTAGAGGCTTTCGTAGCGGGCTGCAATGATTTCCCGGTTGCGCAAGAAGGCATCGAAGGCATCCGATTGGTAGCCGTTGTCGACCGACGAGGGGCGCAGAGCCGTGAGGATGGCAACGTGCGTCTTGGTGAAGCTACCGCCATATATGGTGGGCGAGCCTTCGTACATAAACTGTATCTGGTTGCTGTTGGTACGGCTCCAATTACCCGTCAGTTTGATTTTCAGTCCGGTTATGGGCTCTATATCGGCATCGATGTTCAGTTCGCGCGTCATACCGGTGATGGCCGGGTTGGTCATCAATTCATCTTGTATGAGCCAGCCATTGTCGAGGGCACGTTGTACGTAACTGTCGTCGGTGAAGCCGAATGCAAAATCGAGACCCGGAGCCATAGGTCCGTAGGCCGACGTTTGTCCGAATCCGTCGCCGATGGTGGGTTTGAAGAGCGGCAGCGTCATGGAGCGTGTCTCGCGATACCGGCTGCTCACATTGCGCACCATCATAAGGAAACGGCTGGTATATTGGGCTGCTTCCGACCAGAAGTTGACCTTCTCCTTGGGTAGTGTGGCCAGAACCTTTATTTGCCGGTTGCCGCGCGTAAGTATCTCTACGCTGTTCTCGTCGATGACGCGCGTCTCTATGGCAAAGGGTTGTCCGCCCAAGTTGGTGGCCGATACTTTTACCTTTTTGCTTTTCAGGTTATGGCGTATGACTACGCCGGTATCTTGTTTCAGTGTGATGGTCCGCTCAAATTTCCTGCGCTTCTCCTGGGTTGCGCGACTGTTGCTGCTGCGTGCGGCAAAGCGTTTGTTCACCTTGCGCAGGTAGGGGACTTTGTTGTAGAGTTGCTCCATATTGACGCGCCCGTCGAGGTTCCACTGCGACTGGTTTGAGATAGAGTTGCCCATATCTACGTCTTCCAGTTCGGTACCCTTCTCCCAGTTGTAAGTGGCGTTGTATTTTGCCGAGAAGGAGAGAAAATCGGTAGCCGGAATCTTGTTGAACGGGGCTGTCCATGAGGCGTTGAATACTTGGTTGTATTCCCACGGTGTACCCAGCCCTTTGATGCTGTTCCATACCGAGTCCTGCCATATTTTGTAGGCGTCGGGGTATAGTGAGCGGTTGACCGACCCGGCCGGTTCGTCGACACGTGCATTGGTCATGGTTTGCAGCGAGAAATTGAGCGTCTTGGTGAGATTCCACTGTACCGACAGCTGCCTGTCCCACAAGAAGTTTTTGCTCACCGAGGCGGGCAGCTCTATTCCTTTCACACCCGATACGATAGAGTTGAGGTCGCGCACCTGCTCCTCGTAGTAGTAGCGCGATATGTTGGTGCTGAAAGATATATTGGTAGGCAGATAGTTTATCTCCCACTCTTTGAAGAATTTGGCGTTCTTCGATTTGCTTTTTATCCATCCGAACGGTCTCAGCGGCTTTACGTAGGGCGTATACGAATACAGGAGGCTGCCCCTGTGGTCGTAGGTGTTCTCGTATTGAGTGGTGGGGTTCTCGTTACTTTGGCGGTTGTATGAGTAGCCGAGGGTGAAGTTGGCAGGGTCGTAAGGCATGGGGTTTTTGCTCTTGATGTTGACCTTCACGCCGGTGATGCTGAGGCTCTCTACTTTCACACGGTCCAGAGCGATGCTCGATATGGAGTCCTTCTCCTGTTTCGTTTGTGCGGCATCGAGGGCGTCGGCGAGCTTCACGTCCTCGTCTATGGGATTGTATTGCGGTGACGTGATTTGTTCTGAGTAGGAGTAGTAAAATGGCGCCGATACTTGCGCTTTCTCGGGGAGGAAGCGGCCGAAATCTATCTGCGTGGCGATGTTGTACTGGTAGTAATCGTCCATGCGGCGTTGCGTCAGGCTTTGGTCTATGGCGCCGAATCCCGATGTCTCCATGTGTCCGCCTATATTGACGGTAGCGATGTCAGAGATGCCCAGGTTGATGTTCCCTTTGGCAGCCCATCCGCCGCTTTGGTCGAAGTCGGTAAGGCGCAGCTCGTTGACCCATATAGTACCGTTCTTCACCGAGCCCGAGTTGTTGCGGATACCTATGAGCATGGTACGTATGTTTGAGAGCGAGGGGTTACCTACGACGGTCATCTTATTCTGTTCGTTGTCGGGGTCATAGATAGAGTATGGTTCGGTAAAAGATACGGTCGAGTTCTCGGTGTTTTTGTCTCGGTTGCGTTGCGTTTTCAGCTCGGGCAGCCGTTCCAAAGCGAAGTCGAACATATTTTCTATCGGCCATACGGTATATTGGTCGCTTGCGTTGTAGGTGCTGTAATGTCCCTCGGGTGTAAGCGTAAGAGGAATTTCGTATTCGTAATAGTTCGAGCGGCTATCGCTACCTATGCGGATAAATACCGAGAGGTCGCCGTTTTGCAGGTTGGTGTAGTCGTCGATGAGACGCTCGGCGTGTACAAACATCTGTATGCGTTTGTAGTAGCGCAAGTCCATGTTGATGTTTTTGTACACGGCACGTGCATCGCCCGATTGCAGGTCGGTCACTTTCAGCGACAAGGCCTGTTCGTTGAGCTGCGTGGCCTGCGACTGGCTGGGGTCGATGATACGGGTTACACCCGGCGGCAACACGTAGTTGACAGGACGCTGTCCGGCATTCTCTTCGATATTGACAACCCCCATTTCGAGGCTGCCCTGAGCCGGAACTTCGCCGGTAGAGTTGAGGTTATATTGGTAGCTGCGCCACTCGCCGTGCACCAGCTCGAAGGTGGCAAACCGCAAGTGTGTAGGACGCTTGAAGCCCGTCATGAACATACGCATGAAACGTATGGTCTTGAAGTCGTTGATAGAACCTACCTTCTCTTCGTACTCCGAGATGGGTATTTTGAACTGGTACCACACGGCGCGCGCCGTCTCTCCGTTGCGCAGCGTCACCTCGGTCGATGCCGAGTCGGTGATGAAGTTCTTGCCTACGACAAGGTCTTCGGGACGGATAGAGATGCGGTATTGGAAGTAACGCTCATACTCGTTGAGTGTATTATCCTGGTTGATGTCTTCGACGTCGGGGACACTGCGTGCCGATTGGTAGTAGGGGTCGTCGACGTCTTCGCTCGATGCCGAGTTCCCCTCTACGCCGTTGTAGTGTTTGTAGCGTTCGAGTACGTTCAGTTGCTGGTTGTCGTAGTCGACCCCCCGGTAGAAGTGGTAGTTGTCGCTGGCGGGGTCGTTATAGGGCGAGAATTGGTCTTCCCTCATGCGGGCTTGCGCATCGGCCGATAACTTGGTGTTGAGTTTCTCCAAGAAGTCGCGGTATGAGTGGAAGCTGTATTCCTCGTCGTTTTGCAGACCGTCCAATCCGACGTCTTGTTTTTTACGGGCGCCGGCAGCATTGTCGAAGGCATAGGTGAGCGACTGGTTGCGCGATACGCGTCCCCAATTGGTCGTTGTAAGGTGTGTGGTGTCGCCGTCGATAGGCAGACCGTTCTCGAACGACTTCATGCCGTCTTTGAGAATATCCTCCGATATTTCGCCCAGGTTGATATAGAGGTCGCCGCCCTCGGTGTTGTTGTTCTCGGGGTCGAGGAAGGGGTCCATAAGCCAAAAGCGTATGGTCTCTATGTTGCCGGTCTCGAAGTCGGTATTATCCATCTTGCGCATGATGCCGCCCCAGCGTTTCTCGGGGTTGAGCAGGTTTCCGTCAGAGTCTATGTTGTCGGCATCGAGATTGTACGGGCCTCGCTCCTCAGGATAGAACGAGAGATTGAGAGTCTGTACCGTGGTGCTTTCACCGTAGCTCAGCTCGCGGTTGGGAAACATCTCGTGGATGCTGACCTCGCGGATGTAGGGGTTTGAGAGCTGGTCGAGGTCGTTTTTGATGTGCGACGGCGTAAGCGACGAGTTCTTGTCGGTGAAGAGGCGGTCTATATAGTACCATGCCAGCAGGGCGCGATTTTTGCCATAGTCGATGTTGTCGTTGAGTTTCGACTCTTCAAACATCGAGGGTGTCGATGCCAAAGTCCATGAGTAGGGCGAGCGCAGGTCTATACCGGTTTGTGTCGACTCAAAGTCGTCTAAGTACGACATGCCGTTCTGGCTGCCCTCTTTTGCCTTATGGGCGATGAGTTGGGCAAACTCGGCCGAGACAGCAAGTGTCGAGGGTGCCGTGGCATTGACCGTCGGGATGGCATTCAGCCAGTTCGTCAGCCAGTTGAATTGCGTATTGTACGACAGGTTGAGTCCCCATATCGTGTTGTTGAGCAACTCGTCGCCGGTATTCACCTTGTTGGTGATGGGTTTCTCCGACAGGTGCATGATGGTACCGCCTATCTTGAAGTCTTTGGTGAATGCGTAGGTGAGGTCGAGCCCAAGCATCGTTTTGCGCTGCATGTTGAAGAGCGACTGGTTTTCGAGCGAGACGTTGATAGGGGTGCCGGCGTCTATAATGCTTTGGTTGAGGATGGTTACCGTACCCATCGTATAGTCTACGGTGTAGTCGCTGTTTTCTACCAGCGTCACGCCGCCGGCCGTGACTACTACCGAGCCTCGCGGCACGTTCATGGCGCCGAGGCTTATCTCCGACCCCGACGATGCTTTGTATTCGCCCGAGATGACAAACTTGTTTTTGTCCGATACTTGTTGTGCCACCGTCAACGTCGAGTCGTAGAGCTCTTTGAATACGTAGCGGTCGGCAATGGCCGGGTCGCCGATGACCTTTTCGAGGTGGCTGCCGAAAGGCTCTACGACGGGGAATATAATGCGTCCGTTGCTCGACTGCACGGTGTACCCCTCGATGTAGTCGAAGATACCGTCGGGATTGCTTTGCTGGTTGGCGTCGAGGCGGTCGAGATTCATGGCCTGTAACAAGGTCTTGTTGGCGATGTTGCCGGCCGGGATGTAGTTGAGCAGTACGCCGGTGGTGTCGCTGAGATATTTGATGTCGAGCCTGAACTCATCTTTTTGCAGCTGGTAGGCGTTGAGAGAATATACGTTTTTCATCATCAGGTCCCAGGTGGGAAGCTGGGGCGACACGGTGGTACCTTTCAGCAGTTTCAGGAAGAGGCACTGGTCGGTAGCCGTTACGTCCGAGGCAAATTCACCCACTTGGTATACCTGCCCGTTGTATGTATATTCGTAGGCTACGGCCACCATTTCGTCTGAGTTGAGGGCTACCCGCAACGAGATGTATCCCAGCGAGCTGTTGAGCGTATATTCGCTCGTCTCCAACTTGCGCGCGCTCTCAATCTTCACATAATCCTGTCCGCCCTCTATGCCATAGACGGCCAGCGGCTCCAATGCCTGCGATACCATGCTGATGTTGCGGGCATTGGGATATTGTGTCTTTATTTCGTTGAGCAGCGAGTTCGAGTTGTTGGTGGGCAAGTCGTTGGCAGAGCTTCCCACCCAGTGGTTGTTGTATATGTGGGTATTCTCGCCGAGGTCCATAAAACCTACGATGTTGCGCGATTGGTCGTAGTTGCCTTGCTTGTTGGTTACCCATACTTCTATGCGGTTGATGGTGATACCCGACTGTACGTAGGGGAGCTTGGAGGCAAACTGGTCGTAGTTGTCCCGGAAATAGTGTGCGAGGAAGAAGTGGCGGTTCTCGTCGTATTTGTCGGCATTGAACTCGAAAGGCGTGGTTTGTACACCGCCGCTGGTACTTACGGTTTTCGACTCCGATTGTTGTTGCGATACAAGGGCGGTGGCTGTGAGTTTGCCGAATTGCATGGTCGTCTTGAACCCGAAGAGCGACGTGCTGCCTCGTATCAGCGACGAGCCTGTGGTCATGCTTACGTTACCGGCCTCGATGTTCTTGATGATGTCGTCTTCCTTGCCTTCAAATTGCAATTTAAGGTTTTTCGAGTCGAAGTCGAACGTAGCATCGGTATTGTAGGTCATGTTGAACGACAGCTTGTCGCCCACCTTGGCGTTGACGGTGGCCTGTATCTGCTCGTCGAAGTCGAAGTAGGTTTTCGAACGAGCCTCTACCGAGAGTGCCGGGTTATCTACCTTATTATATTTTACCCCCATATTCAGCTCTACCGTACCCTGTGTTTTCAGTTGTACGCCGCCGGGGCCGAAGACTTTCTCCAACGGGCCCAAGCTGAAATTCATGTCGAGGAAATCGAAGGCATTCTTCTCGTCTTTCGACAGGTCTATGCTGTTCTTCTCCTTGTAGTACTCCTCCATCGACTTGCGGAAGGCGTAGTTGTTATACTCGTCGGCCGTGAGTATGAAGGGGGTGGTGATGTCTATCTCTCCCACCCGGGTATGCACGATGTAGCAATTCGTTTTCGGGTCGTATTCTATGACGGTCTTTATATTGCCCGGGGTGCGCAAGTCGACAGCCTCTTTCTCGCCTATCTCGTCGTAGTTTTCGGGAATGGTT
Organism: uncultured Porphyromonadaceae bacterium; assembly: GCA_900542255.1. Classification (GTDB taxonomy): domain Bacteria; phylum Bacteroidota; class Bacteroidia; order Bacteroidales; family Barnesiellaceae_A; genus Barnesiella_A; species Barnesiella_A excrementipullorum. The sequence continues at coordinate 1,543 of UQMR01000054.1, read as the reverse complement.
TTCGATACGGGAAAGAGCATGGTCGAGTCGGCCGCCGCAGTTCCGGTAGCCGCCTGTGCTTTGGCCTGCGACGGCATAAAGCCTATGCAAGCACATAACAATAAAAGGGTGATAAAGACTCTTTCTCTATTTTTCATTGATGCGTCACGCCATAATCAATAAGCGGCCGCGAGCGTTACAATAATTTAAGTGCTTGTTTTATAACCTCTTCGACCTGTATGCCGGGCGTATTTTGCAACAGTTTCTGCACCACCTTTTGCGAGGCTTGCGGGGGAAATCCGAGCATCGATAGCGCAGCTACCGCCTCTTCGTATATCTCCGATACCCTCGGCATACTACTTACTAACGTAGAGGTGGTAGGTTTTATTTTATCTTTGAGGTCAACAATTATTCTTTGTGCTGTCTTTGCGCCTATGCCCTTGACAGATTTCAGCACGCCTATGTTTTCGGTAGCCACTATTTGCTCTATTTCGTCGGGAGAGAGCGACGACAATATCATGCGCGCCGTATTGGGGCCCACGCCCGATACCGAGATAAGCAACTGGAAAATTTCGCGTTCCCGTCGTCCTTTGAATCCGTATAATACATACGCATCTTCGCGGATTGCCTCATATACATATAATTTGGCGTGTTCACCCTGTTTCAGGGCCGAGTAGGTCCCGAGAGAGATATTCAGGAAGTAGCCTACGCCTGCGGCCGTCTCTATGACGGCCGATGCGGGAGTAAGTTCTGCTACCGTGCCGTTGATATATTCTATCATAAGATAATGCGATTATATAAATTTGTTGAGTCGCTCGTCATATTCGTAGCCTATGGCTTGCAAGGCCGACGTGAGCGCATTGCTGTCTATGTCCATACTGAGGCACATTTCACGCAGCGAGGGGTATTCGTCGCGTAGCTTTGTATTGACAAAGCTCAGCAGCATGGCAGGGTCTTTGGGTAGTTCCATGATGAAACGGTTTAATGATATAGCAGGCAAAATTACATTTTTTTTATAGAATGGCGAAATTTGGGGCTTGTCGCCTTTGGTGCGGCAAGATAAAAGTCCGGCTGCAACCGCAGGAGGCTTTCGGGGTGTAACGCAAGATACTTTCCCGGGGACAGAATGAATGGCCTACTGCAAGAATGTGCATGGCAAGTGACAAAATGTATCCGGGCGGCCCTCATGCCGCCGCTTTTATGTCGCTATGACGCGGTTGCACTCTCCGGCTGCATCTTCCCACAGCATCACCGGGCGCTGTCACGTGACATGCAGGTAACAATTTTTTATTTTGTAAGCAATTCTGTAATAACTGGTTACGGGATAGTGGTGGGCAAAATGGCCCCGTTAAGAATTTTTTGTAGAATATTTCTCATTTTGGCTCCCGTATTATATAGGCAGACATGAAAGTTTTAAGTATATTTGTAAATCCTCAAAAAACAAGAAATATGAAAAACACGAAGTTACTTTTAGGCGACGAGGCGATTGCCTTAGGGGCTATCCATGCCGGTCTTTCGGGTGTATATGCCTATCCGGGAACGCCTTCAACTGAGATTACCGAGT
>UQMR01000053.1 GCA_900542255.1 uncultured Porphyromonadaceae bacterium | reverse complement strand
GCAAATCGGGTGTAAAAGATGTGCTGATGTATGGCGACCGTCTCAAAACCCGTGGCCTCAACCTCCTGAGTGCCCCCGGCAACGACCTTGTGGCTGCCACGGCACTGGCCTCGGCAGGCTGCCACATGGTACTCTTCACGACAGGCCGCGGCACACCCTTCGGCACCTACGTCCCCACGGTGAAAGTATCTACCAATACCAACCTCTTTAACAACAAGCCCGGCTGGATAGACTTCAATGCCGGCACGCTGGTAGAGGGCGAGAGCATGGAGTCGCTGAGCAACCGCTTCATCGACTATATCATCGAAGTGGCAAGCGGCCGCTTCACCAACAACGAACGCAAGGGCTATCACGAGATAGCCATCTTCAAGACAGGCGTTACGTTGTGATGCAAATCATTGAATAATCCGGCATGCAGCCTTTCGGGTTGCATGCCGTCAAACATTAAAAAAGAGACAGAATATGAAACCTTTTATGGACGAAAACTTTTTGCTGCAAACAGAGACTGCACAAAAGTTATACCACGAACATGCGGCCAAAATGCCTATCATAGACTATCACTGCCATCTTGTCCCTAAAATGGTAGCAGACGATTATCGCTTCCGTTCCATCACCGAGCTTTGGTTGGGTGGCGACCATTACAAATGGCGTGCCATGCGTTCCAACGGCGTCGACGAGCGTTACTGCACCGGCACCGATACGACCGACTGGGAGAAGTTCGAGAAATGGGCCGAGACCGTACCCTATACGCTGCGCAACCCCCTCTACCACTGGACACACCTCGAACTGAAAACGGCTTTCGGTATCAACAAGATACTCAAACCCGAGACTGCCCGTGAAATCTTCGATGAGTGCAACGAGAAGTTGGCTCAACCCGGTTACACAGCCCGTGGATTTATGCGCCGTTACAACGTAGAGTGCGTATGTACCACCGACGACCCCGTAGATAGCCTCGAATATCACAAAGCTACACGCGAGAGCGGTTTCGAGATAAAAATGCTCCCCACATGGCGTCCCGACAAGGCCATGGCCGTAGAGGTACCTGCCGAATTCCGTGCATACGTAGAGAAACTTGCCGAGGTAAGCGGCGTGACCATCAGCACCTTCGACGATATGATCGAGGCCCTGCGTCGTCGTCACAAATTCTTCGAGGAGATGGGTTGCCGCCTGAGCGACCACGGTATCGAAGAGTTCTATGCCGAAGAGTATACCGATGCCGAGATACGCGCCATATTCAACAAAGTATATGGGGGCAAGGAGCTTACGCACGAAGAAATTCTCAAATTCAAGTCGGCCATGCTCGTAGCCTTTGGCGAAATGGATTGGGAAACCGGTTGGACACAACAATTTCACTACGGCGCCATCCGCAACAACAACACGTTGATGTACAAGAAACTCGGTCCCGATACCGGTTTCGACTCGATAGGCGAGTTTACAACCGCCAAAGCTATGTCGAAATACCTCGACCGCCTCAACAGCGAGGGCAAGCTCACCAAGACGATATTGTATAATCTCAATCCGTCGGCCAACGAAGTGATAGCTACCATGTTGGGTAATTTCCAAGACGGCAGCGTGCCGGGCAAGATACAATTCGGCTCGGGCTGGTGGTTCCTCGACCAGAAAGACGGTATGGAGAAGCAGATGAATGCCCTCTCGTTGCTGGGCTTGCTGAGTCGCTTTGTGGGTATGCTCACCGACTCGCGCAGCTTCCTCTCTTATCCGCGTCACGAGTACTTCCGCCGTACCCTTTGCAACCTCTTGGGTCGCGATGTAGAGAATGGCGAAATACCCGCTTCGGAACTCGATTTCGTAGGTCGTATGGTAGAAGACATCTGCTACAACAACGCAAAACGTTTCTTCAACTTCTAAGTCTCGCATAACCCCAATCTACATTCCTGCTCGTGGGCAGGAAATAAAACAGGGAGCTGTTCACGGTGTCGTGGGCAGCTCCCGCTTGTTTATATGCAACTGCTGTTGGTGAAGCGATTTATATAGCCATGCTCTTGCTTTGTTGCTGTTGCCATATTAAAAAAGGAGGAGGAACTTCCCGAAAAATCGGAGTTCCCCCAACTCAATGTTTTCACAACGGAATAATCCTTATTGTGATTTGATGAATTTTTATGTTGCAAAAATAGATAATCTTTTTATAAATACAAACATTCGGAATAAAATTTTGTATATTTGACGAAGAAATATTCGAATAACGTTATAAAAAGAGTACCATGAAACGAATTTTAGGTTTAGACTTAGGTGCTAACAGTATAGGGTGGGCTGTGGTAAACGAGGCAGAAAATTGTGATGAAAAATCGTCTATTATAAGACTGGGGGTAAGAGTAAATCCCTTGACGGTAGATGAAAAAAATAATTTTGAGAGTGGAAAGTCTATTACGACACAAGCCGATAGGAGAACCAATCGCTCGGCGCGGCGTAACTTGCAGCGTTATAAGTTGCGTCGTGAATGTCTGCGTGAAGTTTTGATAGAGGGAGGCGTGATTACGCCAGAAACGGTGTGTGCAGAGCAAGGCAAAGGTTCTACCCACGAAACATACCGTCTAAGGGCGAAGGCTGTAACCGAGCCGGTAACCTTAGAGGAGTTTGCGAGGATATTGTTTGCCATCAACAAGAAGAGAGGTTATAAAAGCAACCGTAAGGCCAATAAAGAAGATGGTGTGGCCATAGATAGCATGTCGGTAGCAAAAGAATTATATGATAGAGAAATAACTCCGGGACACTATTGTTACGAGTTGTTGCAAAAAGGGAAAAAGAAATTGCCCGACTTCTACCGCTCAGATTTACAAGTAGAGCTGGATAAAATATGGTCATACCAACGTTGTTTCTATCCCGATATTTTCACCGACCAATTGCAAGAGCAACTCGTCGGTAAGTCGCAGCAGCAATCGGTAGCCATTATGACCAAGTGCGGTATAAATCTTGCCGAGAATAAAGGGAAAGAGAAAAAACTACAATATTACAAGTGGCGGAGTGAGGCTATTTCCAATAAGCTCGATATAGGTGAGGTTGCGCTGGTAATATGTATGTTGAATGGCGAAATAAATGCTTCGAGTGGTTATTTGGGCAATATAGGCGACCGGAGTAAGAAACTCTATTTCAACCAGCAGACAATCGGGCAGTATTTGTATAATCTGTTGTGTCGGAGCAGGCACAACTCTTTGAAGAATCTGGTATTTTATCGTCAGGATTATTTAGATGAGTTTGAGGCAGTATGGCAAGAACAGAGTAAGTATCATCCCGAACTCACGTATGCGTTGAAAAAGAAGGTGCGCGACACAATTATTTTCTATCAGCGGCCGCTGAAAAGTGCAAAGGGATTGGTAAGTATATGTGAGCTGGAAGGCCATATCCAAGAGATAGATAAAGATGGCAAGAAAGTGCAGCGGACGGTAGGACCGAAGGTATCCCCCAAGTCGTCGCCCATATTTCAGGAGTTTAAGATACGGCAACGTCTGAATGATACCCGTCTTACTGAGATAGTGCGACATCCCATTACGCACCGTATAGAACGTATAGTGCGAGAACTGTCGATAGAGGAGAAAAATATATTGTGTACAGAACTCTCTATCGTAGGTGGGCTTGAAAAAGAAGATGTGTTGAAGTTGCTTTTCGGAACTGCTGAAAACTATGATTTGAACTTCAAAGAGTATGACGGCAATAAGACATTTAGCGCCTTGTTTGCCAAGTATCGACAAATTGCCGAGCTGGCAGGGGGTAATATGTCGAAATGTAAAACAGCCCGAGAGAAGATAGAGGCAGTAGAGAGAGTTTTCGATACGTGTAGTTACGAGACACGACTTCTTCACTTTGACTCTTCGTTGCCTTCTCATGATTGCTATTTGCAGCCGGCCTATATGTTGTGGCATCTGTTATACTCATATGAAGGTGACAATTCCAAGTCGGGGATAGAGGGGTTGATAAGAAAAATTATGGAATTGACAAGGATGGAGCGAGAGTACGCTGCCATGATTGCAGGAGTCTCGTTCGAGTCGGATTACGGTAGCCTGAGTAACAAGGCTATGCTGAAAATACTGCCTTTTATGAAAGATGGCAACGATTACAGCGTGGCTTGCTGCTATGCCGGATACCGACATTCCAGAAATTCATTGACCAAGGAAGAGAACGAGAATAGGTCACTCAAAGCACATCTCGATTTGTTGCCCCGCAATTCACTGCGTAATCCGGTGGTTGAGAAGATACTAAACCAGATGGTACATGTTGTGAATGCCGTTATAGACAGGTATGGCCCATTGGATGAGATACGTGTAGAGATGGCACGTGAGATAAAAAGCTCGGCACAAGAGCGTGAGGACAAGTATAAAGCCATGAACGACGCGGCTCACAAGCACGAGGCGATACGAAAGATATTACGTGAAGAGTTTCATATTGAGCATCCGAGCCGTAACGATATTATACGATATAAATTGTATGAGGAGCTCGAAATGAATGGGCATAAGACATTATATACCGATACTTATATACCACGTGAGAGTATTTTCAGTAAAGAGTTTGACATAGAGCATATTATACCGAAAGCGCGCTTGTTTGACGACTCTTTCTCAAACAAGACATTAGAGGTGCGCAAGGCGAATATAGAGAAGGGCGATATGACGGCCTATGACTATGTAGCCACGTTGGGAGCCGAGGCTTTGACGGCTTATGAAGGGCGGGTCGATTATTTGTATAAAAAGAAAAAAATATCAGAGGGTAAATGGAAGAAGCTGAGAATGAAGCAGGCCGATATTCCTGATGATTTTATCGACAGGGACTTACGCAACACGCAGTACATAGCCCGATATGCGATGAGTATGTTGCGCGATGTTGTAAGAGTCGTCGTTCCTACGGTTGGAGCCGTAACAAGCCGATTACGTGAAGACTGGCAGTTGGTAGATGTGATGAAAGAGCTCAATCGCGAAAAGTACGAACGATTGGGGTTGGTAGAGTATTATCGCGACAAAGATGGTCGTCTATTGTGGCAAATAAAAGATTGGAGCAAGCGCAACGACCATCGCCATCATGCCATGGATGCTCTGACGGTCGCATTTACGAAATCATCCTATGTGCAATATCTCAACAACCTGAATGCCCGTAGCGACAAGTCGTCGAGCATCTATGCCATAGAAAAGGCCGAACTAAGTAGGTCGGGTAATGGCGGACAACTGCGTTTCAATCCTCCTATCCCCGATTTTAGGCGAGAGGCCTTGCGGCACTTGCAAACGGTATTAGTATCGATTAAAGCTAAAAACAAGGTAGTTACACTCAATCTTAATAAAACAAAATGCAAGGGCAGTAATAAAGGGCGCATGCAACTGACACCACGTGGCAGCCTGCATAAAGAGACGGTATATGGTATGCGACGACAGGTCTCGGTGATAACCAAGACGATAGGTGCTGCGTTTACTGCCGATGTGATACAGCGAGTGACAAACAGACGGTATCGCGAAGCGTTACTGCAACGGCTGGCGCAATTCGATGGCGATGCCAAGAAGGCATTTACCGGCAAAAACCGTCTCGATAAGAATCCCGTATATTGCGATGAGGCACATCAGCATTCTGTTCCTATGGTTGTAAAGATATTTACCTATGAGGTTATATATACTGTGCGCAAGAGTGTTGCCGATAAGTTGAATATTGAGAAAATTGTTGATAGTGGCGTCAGAAAAAAATTACAAGAGCATATCGACAAATACGGCGAGGCCTCATTCTCTGACCTTGAAGCGCATCCTATCTATCTTGATGAGGAGAAAGGGATAACCATTAAAAAAGTTACGGTAAAAGGATTGAACAATGCTGTGCCTTTGCACGATAAATGCGACTATGCCGGTAGATATATTACCGATGCCGCCGGCCGCCGCATTCCTGCCGATTATGTAAGTACCGGAAACAACCATCATGTAGCTATTTTTAGAGATGCCGATGGTAAGTTGCAAGAGCATATCGTTTCTTTTATGGAGGCCGTAGCACGTTGCGTGCAAGGATTGCCGGTCGTAGATAAGGCATACAACAGAGAGGTGGGTTGGACATTCCTTTTCACCATGAAACAGAATGAATATTTCCTATTCCCCGATGAGAAGTCAGGGTTCAATCCCCAAGAAATAGACCTGTCGGACCCCGAAAATTATGCCCGTATTTCGCCGCATCTGTTCCGGGTGCAGAAGTTAGCTACTAAGAACTATATGTTTAGGCATCATTTGGAAACGACAGTCAATGAAGAGAAACAGCTAAAAAATATTACTTGGCGACTTATCCAAAATACGGCTGCCCTTGAAGGCATTGTAAAAGTGCGTATCAATCATATTGGTGAAATCATATATGTAGGAGAAGAGTAGTATGATAAAGAAAACACTCTGTTTTGGCAATCCTGCCTATCTGAGCCTTGCCAATGGGCAGCTTGTGATAAAGCTGCCCGAGGTGGAGTGTAACGGCACGTTGCCTGAGGCATTCAGGCGTGAGGCTATGCGTACGATTCCTATTGAAGATATAGGAGTAGTATTGCTCGACAATCGGCAAATTACCATAACGCAGGGCGTTTTGGAAGCGTTGTTAGAGAATAATTGTGCCGTGATTTCTTGCGATGCTTCGCACATGCCTGTGGGGTTGATGCTGCCTTTGGAAGGCCATACGTTGCAGAGCGAGCGTTTCCGGTATCAGCTCAATGCCTCTTTACCGCTGAAAAAACAGCTGTGGCAACAGACTGTGCAAGCCAAGATAACCAATCAGGCAACAGCTTTGCATCGCTTGCAGGGTTGTGAGGTGGGGAATATGCGTTCGTGGGCACGGGAGGTGCGTAGTGGCGACCCCGATAATTATGAAGCACGTGCAGCAGCCTACTATTGGTCGTGCATTTTCCCCGGTATCGACGGTTTTGTGCGAGCCCGTGAAGCGATGCCACCCAACAATCTGCTCAACTATGGTTATGCCATATTACGGGCTGTTATAGCCCGTTCGTTGGTGGGGTCGGGCTTGTTGCCTACATGGGGCATACACCACCATAACCGCTATAACGCCTATTGTCTGGCCGATGATATTATGGAACCTTATCGTCCGTATGTCGATGAATTGGTGGCCGGTATTGTTGCCGAAGGTATAGCCATAGATGTACTTACTACCGAGTTGAAAGCGCGTTTACTCACCATCCCTGTGCTCGATGTAGTGATAGAGGGTAAGCGTGGTCCTTTGATGATAGCCGCTACCCGTACCACAGCTTCATTGGCAGCATGTTTTGCAGGAGAGCAGCGCAAGATAGCCTATCCTGTGATGTAAGACACCCCGGGAATGTTATGAGTAGTTTTAGTAAATACCAAATTATGTGGGTATTAGTGTTTTTTGACCTTCCTACCGATACCCGGCAAGAGCGTAAGCGGTATACCGACTTTCGTAAGCGGCTTATAGGCGATGGTTTTTCCATGTTTCAGTTTTCTATCTACGTGCGTCATTGTGCCAGCCGCGAGAATGCCGCAGTGCATATCAGAAGGGTAAAATCATTTATACCCGAACATGGCGATGTGGGCATATTGTGTATTACCGATAAGCAATTTGGCGAAATAGAGTTGTATCATGCAGCCAAACCGCAGAGTATGGTTGCACCTTGTCAACAATTAGAACTATTCTGAAACAAAGAAACCTGCCCGATGGCAGGTTTCTTTGTATTACATACGGTCGTTTTTTTATTCTATTTCTTGTTGTAAGTTTCTGATGTGTAGCTATATACACGCATTGTGCTGTATGTAATCACATCAAAGATACAAAAATTCATCAAATCACAACCATATAGTGACAACGGCGGCAACCGCCAAAGCTGTATGTAATCACATCAAAGATACAAAAATTCATCAAATCACAACCGATGATCAAAGCTCTCAACAAATAGAGCTGCTGTATGTAATCACATCAAAGATACAAAAATTCATCAAATCACAACACGTTGCCTTCTGAGTATTATTATCGCCTTGCTGTATGTAATCACATCAAAGATACAAAAATTCATCAAATCACAACGGTTCGGCCATAAATTACTTGGCCCAAGACGCTGTATGTAATCACATCAAAGATACAAAAATTCATCAAATCACAACGAATACGTTCGGGGCTCAATTCGATAGCGTGCTGTATGTAATCACATCAAAGATACAAAAATTCATCAAATCACAACTACCAAGGCGATGCACAAAATTGGTCAAATGCTGTATGTAATCACATCAAAGATACAAAAATTCATCAAATCACAACGGCGGAGATAAAATAGCCAAAATTTTGACCGCTGTATGTAATCACATCAAAGATAGTGAAAGGAGAGAGCAGAGGCAAGCGAAAACGAAGTTTTCAGCGATGGCTAAGCCGAACCGCCTCCTATCTTATGTAAAGATACAAAAATTCATCAAATCACAACGGGTGTAATACAACCTGTAAATGCTCCTTTTTGGGATATACATAGACCGGGTGACCGATGGAACTGCCAGTGCAGCCTCCGGCAGACGGATGAGGATCCCACCGATATCCCATCCGTGCCCATCAACGATGCCGCCAACTCGCCTTCACCCGGTCTCGACAATAACCCCGGGAAAGATGGCATCTTATTCAATGACCACCACCCGTATTTTCCGCGCTCCTGCTCGGATTGTCCCTTCGCAGCCGCCGGTAAAAAACTCCTCGCACTGCTCGGCAGGAGGAAAAAGAACTGCTATGAGTGTGTCAAAATAGATAGAAATATATCTACCGAAAAAAATAAAAATAGGGATATATATAATGAGTTGCTCAAAAATCCGGATTATTACAATGTAAAATATGACGAAGTAAGCGGAGGCGTTTACGGGATACACAAAGGACATAACTTTGACAGTATTATAGGAGATTTGGGTATCCAAAGAGGAGACTACGAAAAAAATATTGCAGATGTCCTTTTTAAGAAAGGACACAGAATAATATTCCAGAACGAACAAAAACCGATGGGGACAAAGAGTTATGACGCAACAGTTGATGGCGTAAACTCAGAAATCAAAGGAATCGAAAAACAAGGTAAATATACGGTAAAAAACGCGCTTGAAAAAGCCAACAAGCAAGAGGCGCGTACAGTACTATTGTATTTTCACGACATTACAATATATTCTTCCGAATATATTAAGGACCAATGGGAGAAGTTTATTCAATTTACACATAATGAAATAGTCATAGATAACATCATATGTGTATCTCAAACGAGTATAATAGATATATATGAAATAAAAAAATCCGGCCTCTCAAAATTAGAGTAGGTCGGATATGGACAACAGGTAAGAACCGTTACCAATCCTTACCCGCCCATGTCACAAATATAGCATATGCTGCGTTACAAACCAAACAAAATCGCAAAAAAATCATGACACCCGATGAATTTTCAAGACTTTTAACACAAAAGCCCGCCGAAATACAGAAAGCACTGCGCCGTACCATACCGCTAAAGGTCTCAGTGGCTATGGAAAACCATGCAAAAGACAACTTCCGGCAAGGCGGTTTTGTAGACGGAGGTCTGCATCCTTGGAAGACTACTTTGCGACAAAAGTATGGCAAAGGAGCTGACGCGAAGTATACACCGTTGCTATCGAGAGAACAAAATCTTATGAACGCCAATAAGCACCGGTACGAGCCTTTCAAAGCTATTGCATATAACGATGCTACATACGCTGCGATACACAATTTCGGAGGCCGTATCACCGTCACGCCTCGTATGAAACGCTTCTTTTGGGCACGATTCAAGGATACAGGCACGGAGATGTACAAATTTCTCGCGCTCAAGAGAGTGGGAGATAATATCATCATACCCAGAAGGCAATTCATGGGAGATAGCCGCGAGCTTACAGCCAAGGTTGCAGGTATTGTAGAACGAGAACTAAATAAAATTTTAATGTCATGAACTGTACATGTTTTTCAAAATGCAAAGACGGCCAGTCTTTGCACTCACGCCTCTTCATGGACTTGCAAGAGCGTATAAAATCAGCATGCCCCGACATACAATGGTGTGACCAATGGTGGGGACAGGAGCAGTTTTCATATAGGCCTGCTGTTGCTTTTCCTGCTGTATTAATAGACATGCCAAACACCTCGCTGTATGTAATCACATCAAAGATAGTGAAAGGAGAGAGCAGAGCCAAGCGAAAACGAAGTTTTCAGCGATGGCTATGCCGAGCCGCCTCCAATCTTATGTAAAGATACAAAAATTCATCCAATCACAACATTTGGGGTGTTACAGTAATTCGGCCACAGGCTGTATGTAATCATGTTGAATATATTGATAATCAGAAATATAGAGAGCCGGTGAGCGGTGCGAGGATTAGAAACAAGGTTTGGGGGCTGATTAAATAGGAATTGCGTTTTGTAATTGGGGGAGATAATGTTATTTCGTACACTTAGAGAGTTATTTCATACATTCTCACGAATATAGCTTTGCCATGTGGATAAACCTGGCTACATTTGCTTGGGATATCAATAGAATGAAAAAACAATTAGTCATATCGACCTCTCTCGACTTGGTTCGTATAGCATCGGATAGAATCGTCTATATAGCATCGGACGGAAACTATTCTACGCTTGTACAGACGGATAATGAGGTGCGTATGATTTCGTACCAGTTGGGGCAAATCGAAAAGATGATTTCTTCCCAGTTGGGTAGCGATGGAAATAGTTTTATCCGTATTGGTAAGAGTCTTATTATTAACCGCTCCTACATCTACTACATCAATATTCCCAAACAGAAGTTGATACTTTCGGATGTGGCTTCGTTTAATCATACCGTGACTGCATCCAAAGAGGCACTGAAACAGTTGAAAGAGCTATTGGAAAAGGAGATGAAATAGTTATGAAAGAACTTAAAGAAATCCGAGATGACCAAATTCGCATTATAGGTGAAGGAGAAAGCAAGAATCACTGGCCGCGCCGTATATGGATTATCACCCTCTCTGTTCTGGGGGTTGTTGCAATCGGTGTAATCATGCTGTTTTCAATAAGGCATAAGGAGGAGGCGGTTGTGGAATTGAAACAACCCGAACCGGCCTTGTTTGACCCTGTGAAATTGCCCGAGCCGGTAGAACCACAGCAATGGATAGGGCGGCGTGTCGATTCGTTGGCAACAGGATTTACAGAGATTCGCGATACTCTAATCAATGATATTCCCATCAGGATATATATTCCTCATAATGCCGAGATGTCGTTGCACATTGGCCGAATGGATAAAGCCGATACAAGTGTCGTATATGTAGCTCAGGCAGCAGATGTGAGAGCCGATAATGGCGGAATTGTAGGTGCCTTTGTACTGAATGGCGAGCCTAAGGCGTGGGGTTTGTCGAAAAAGGGATTTTGTGCATCTATCCGTGGCAAGGTGATTGTCGGGGTGGCCGATAATACCTCTCTTTTTGAAGAGGCGACCGAGTGCGGTGGCTATTTTTTTAGACAGTATCCCCTCGTAAAAGATGGGCAGGTGATTGATAATGAGCCCAAGGGGAAGTCTGTCAGAAGAGCGATATGCGACCGTCTCGGTGAGATATTTATGGTAGAGACGGGTACGGCCGAGTCGTTCCACGATTTTGCGCAGGCATTGGCCGATATGGGTGTAAATCAGGCGGTATATCTTGTCGGGTCATCGGCTTATGGCTGGGCAGTTGACGAGAACGGTACGACCCACGAATTCGGAGATGAAAATTATTACACGGGGCGTAGAAGATTGCCCGAGAATACAAGTTATATTGTTTGGAGGAAGAGATAAATTATACGTGTAGGCCTATTTTGAGGGGTAGATAGGCTGCGTCACGCCAGTAGGGGCTTACCGGCTGTGGCACGTCAGCCGCTGAGGGGTGCGACTCTTCCCGGGCTTTCTCCTTCACAGGCCCGAAATCAAATCTTCTTTCGTAAAAGCGGTGTTGGCAGAGGCTGCATTCTATTCCTTGCCGACACCGCTTGCTTTATATCCTTATTGAAGAGCCGGGAGTTTGCGATACCCGGAGAGTCGGCTCGGCAAAATGCTGATGGCAAAACGGACCGAGTCGATGATGATAACGGGATAGATGCAGTCTCGCAAAAATGGCAGCATGATGAAATGATGCGGTGAAGGATATTTCATACACCCGCAAAATGATTTCATACAGTCGGGATGAAAAGCACCAGCCTGTGCCGTTTCCGTTTTATAAATTTGCATGAAAAATAATTGCAAGACTATATGAGAGATATATTCAGAGTCCTCCTGACAGGGGCTGTAATAGCCCTTCTTACGGGATGTGGAAATAGGGAAAACGCCTCTAAGGATGACCGTTATACGGAAGCGGTGAAACGCAACTCGGTTTATTATTGGAAGACGGTTTTTGACCTCGATTCAACCGCGGTGTCGTTCATGAAAAGACACGATATTAGCCGTATCTACCTGCGCATGTTCGATGTTGTTGTGGAGCCAGACTTTCTGAACGGCAGCTCCGAGATAGTTCCTGTCGCTACAACACGATTTGCCACCACTGTCCCGGGTAATCTTGAAATCGTCCCTGTTACATACATTACAATAGATGCGCTGCGGGCTATGGCCGGTAGGGAAGCCGAGTTTGCATCGCTGATTGTGGAGCGATTGTTGGCAATGTCGTCTTATAATGAATGCGGAAAAATCAATGAGATGCAGCTCGATTGCGATTGGACAAGCACTACCAAAGAGAGTTACAGCAAATTGTGCGGGATTGTGAAAGACTCGTTGTCCTCAAAGGGTATGGATTTGAGCATAACTGTCAGGCTGCACCAGTTGCAGGAAACTCCTCCTCCCGCAGATAGAGGTGTACTGATGCTGTATAATACAGGTGCATTGAAGGATACGGAGACTTGTAATTCAATTCTGCATATCGACGATGTAAGGCCATATATGAAGCATAGAAGATATGCCATTCCGTTAGACTACTCATATCCCGTTTTCGGATGGGGTGTAAAGTTCCGGAACAATAAGTTTGTGTCTATTGTACCATACGATGACAAAGAGTGCCGGGATAATGAGTTTGTCAGATATGAAAGACCTGCATCGGCCGAGATTCTTGAAGTAAAGAGACTCGTAGAGCAGAATCTGGGTAAACCTGCCAGCGGAAATATATTATATCACTTGGATGAAATGCAACTTGAAAATTATACAGACCATGAAATCTCTCAGATACTTTTTAATTAGTCTCATATCGTTACTTACGGCCAATAACGCATTGGCTTGTTGGGACGCATGGTACACACCGCGGGGATATTATATGTATAGGGTTTACAATAATCGGCCCGACCCCGAACTGGCGATTGAAGGATGTTATCCGGGTGCCGGAAAGAACTGCGAAGAGTGGCAGAAACTGACCTCTGAGACCATATCGTTGGAGGAGATATATAGGGTAGTATATGAAATGACATTAGAAGAATATGAGGCTGTTTGTAACAATAAGAACGCTAAATATGAGAATGGATTTGTAGAATGGATTACCAAGAAGGATACTGCTATCCTGGATTTCCTGCTTCTGGCAAAGACAAATGAGTATATACGTTTGAAACGCCATTCGCGTTGGTATTATCCTTCCATGAAAACTGGCGCAAGAATGACTTTGGCCGAGGTGGCGGAAAAGGCACTGTCTGAAAAAAATGCCCGGCTCAGAGACAGATATCTGTTGCAGGGGGTAAGAGCTTTGTTCTCCTTGTCGGAATATGAAGCGTGTATAAAACTTTGGGAGAGCGAAATCTCGCATTTGCCCGAGGATAATCTGATGCGACAACTTATCCGCCCGTATATAGCCGGTGCGGAGTTTCATACCGGCCATGCCCGGAGAGCTGTCGAGTATTTTGCTCAAATAGGCGATATACGGTCTATGCTGTATTGTATGGAGCGGGCAGGAGAGAAAATATCGGTTATCGATGCCTTGGAAATGGTGTGCGAGCATGCCCCCAATAGCAATTATATAGAAAAGACGTTGCAATCGTATGTGAGAGAGCTCGAACCGTTGGGCGAATTTTATGGGAAAGATAAATTCATTAAAACGGCTGATTGTGGGAGACTGTATGCCTTATGCCTGAAAATGGCTCGCGGAGGTAAAAGCAATAATCCGGCCATGTGGTATTACACGGCTGCATTCTTGACAGATTTGGAAGGTAATGCGACAAAAGCATCTTATCTATTGGGATTGGCAGAGAATAGCAAATCATCGGCATACATAGACGAGTCGATAGAGGTGTTCAGAATATATTTGGATGCCAAGTTACGGCCCTATAACGCATCGTACGAAAACAGATTATTGGCTCAGCTGCATTGGTTGGACAGAAAAATCAAGGATCGTATCGATGATAATGTCCGAGATGAAACGGCCGGCGGATATAAGTTGCTAAGCGGCGAGAGCTACTACTACTGGAACGATGTGATGCGTAGAATATTGCTGGCAGAGGTGTGCCCCCGAATGATTGAGGCCGGAAAGACAACCCGTGCATTGCAACTTGCAAATATGGCCGATAATAGGTTGCTTAACCTTGTAAATCAGCAAGATGTGTATGATAAGATGAGTTGCAGTTGTGTGAATGTAAAGAGTTATACCATGAATGGCTATCGCTATTCTGACAGATTCAACAGATATGATTACAGCAATCACTTTTTTGAAATGATAGATAGCATAGGAGTGGATAAGGCAATCGAATATGTCGGAAGAGTAAGTAATCCGCAAGGCGATTTTGACCGTTTTCTGAATAGCCGTGGTTATACAGGGCAGGATTATCTGAATGATATTGTGGGGACACAATGCCTTCGTAATATGCGATATAAAGAGGCTTTGGAGTATCTCGGGAAAGTAAGCAGTGCATACAAAAACCATCATAATGTCTATATGAAATACGACCCGTTCAGTGCCGACCCGAAGGCTATTGGAATGAAATCCGATTTCAGGTATGACTTCGCCCGGGAGATGTATTCATTAGAACAGAGTATGAATATTATAACAGAGCCGAATAGAAAGGCACAGCTGATGGTAAGATATGCCATAGGGATAAGAAACTCATTCGATTTATGCTGGGGACTTACACAGTATTATAA
>UQMR01000052.1 GCA_900542255.1 uncultured Porphyromonadaceae bacterium | reverse complement strand
CATTTCGCAAAACATCTACCTGTACTGCGCTTCGGCAGGGCTTGCTACCGTAGTGAGGGGCTCATTCGACGCCGAGGCTCTGACAGCGCTGCTCAAACTCGACCCCGCTCAGAAAATAATGCTCACACAATCAGTAGGATACCCTTCCCGATAAAATACAATGGCTACTCGCTCTGTCATCGCCCTACTCCTCTTTGCCGCAGTATGTTGCCTGACGGGATGCTCCATGCAAGCCTCTGAAAAATATAAAGACCTTGCCGAGTATGCCGACATAAATTTTGTATATGATGCCGACAGCCTCTACAACACCATCGACGCCGAAACGGGAACAACCCCCTATATGAGCCGTCGCAAGAAGTTGGCTGCCGGCTATCGCCGCACCTTCAACGACTTGAACGACATTCACCTGCAAGCCGCCATCCGCAACGGCATAAAGCCGCTGGAAGCTCTTTCAGAAGCCGACAGTATGGGATTCTGGACGCTGGCACGCATAGACAGCTGCCGGTTCTACAAGGTTGAGAAGCTCACGCACTCGGTAGCATACCTCACACCGCAGGCCAAGTGGCTGCTCATGAACATAGGGAAAAACTTTATAGACTCTCTTGCCGCACACGATGTCTCCGGATACCAGATTATCGTCACCAGTCTCCTGCGCACCGACGACAGCATACGACGCCTGAGACGGCGCAACAGCAATGCGAGCGAAAATTCGGCACACCGTTTCGGCACGACTTTCGATATTTCCTACATCCATTATAACCGCACCGACACGACCTCTTTCATGCCCGAGTACCGGCTGAAAGAGATACTTGCCGAGGTATTGTATGACCTGCGGGCAGCAGACCGCTGCTATGTCAAATATGAGGTCAGACAAGGATGTTTCCACATCACCGCCCGATAAAACCGATATGAAGAGATTAGCCTTACGTCTTGCCATCTTTGCCGCGGCAATATCTATGCTTGCCGCCACCGGCGGCTGCTCGGCCCGCAAGAGCGAAGAGGGCAAGGGTGACGATACCGCACAACAACTATTGCCCGTGAAGTATGCCCGCGGCTTCAAGCTCTCGCAAGGCGACGGCTATATCTGCGCCGAGCTGACCGACCCGTGGGATACAACCCGCCTCTTGGAGAGATATATTCTCGTACACAAAGACAGCGCCCTACCCGAGCGTCTTCCTCAGGGGAGTGTGGTGCGCGTCCCTCTTGAAAACACGCTCGTATTCTCGTCGGTGCATTGCAGCTTGCTGCAAGAGTTAGGCAAAGGCGATGCCATAGGCGGGGTATGCGACAGCAGGTATATTTATAGCGACTCGCTGCAAAAACGATTGCGCGAAGGCAGGCTCGTCGATGCAGGCAGCTCCCTCACACCCGATATGGAACGTATCCTTGCCATGCAACCCGAGGCGATACTCCTCTCTCCATACGAAAACAGCGGCTACGGCCGATTGCAGAAAACCGGTATTCCCGTCATAGAGTGTGCCGACTACTTGGAGACTTCGCCATTGGGCCGCGCCGAGTGGATGCGCCTCTTCGGGCTTCTGTATGGATGCGCCGCACAAGCCGACTCCCTGTTCTACACCGTAGAAAAAGCATATACCGATGTAAAAGAGCGCATTGCCACAGTATCTGACAGGCCTTCGGTCATCAGCGAACGTCGCACGGGTGCCGTATGGTATATGCCCGGGGGAAAAAGCTACATGGCAACTCTCTTTGCCGATGCCGGCGGCTCATACCCGTGGCACGACAATAACGACGTAGGCTCCATGCCGCTCTCTTTTGAAAACGTACTGGAAAAGGGCAGGAATGCCGATTTTTGGTTTATCAAATACAATGCGCCCGACAAGATGACCTACGCCGACCTCGCGGCCGAATATGCTCCTTACCGACACTTCAAGGCCTTTGCAGAACGGCGCATCTTTGCCTGCAATTCCGACAAGTGCCCCTATTACGAAGAGACGCCTTTCCACCCCGACAGATTGCTGCAAGACTTTGCCGCCATCTTCCACCCCGAACTTTTCGGCGCTTATACCCCCTACTATTTCCACCCCTTGTCATCAGAATGAATCGCACACCAGCCTCTCATAGCCGCAATGGCTCCCTGCTGATATCACTCCTTGCAGTAGTTGTCATAGGATTGTGGGTTGCCAACCTGTTCGTAGGGTCGGTATCGATTCCGCCACAAGAGGTGTGGCACATTCTGTGGGGAGAGGATGCCGGTGTCGAAAGCTGGCGGTATATCATCATGGAGTCGCGGCTGCCGCAAGCCGTCACGGCCCTTCTGGCCGGCGCAGCGCTCGCCGTTGCCGGCTTGCTGCTGCAAACCGTTTTCAACAACCCGCTGGCAGGGCCCTCTATACTCGGTATCGATACGGGAGCTTCGCTGGGCGTCGCCGTCGTCATGCTGGCAAGCAACATGCTCAATCTTGCCAACGGGATGCCGGGCGGTATTGCTGCGGTAGGCGGCGCATTTGTAGGCGCTACCACCATTATGGCCGTCATACTCTTCTTCTCGACCTTTGTACGCGACAATCTCATGCTGCTCATCATAGGCATCATGGTGGGCTATCTTGCTTCGTCGCTTATCTCGCTGCTCAATTTCTTTGCGACATCGCAACAAGTGCATGCCTACACCATGTGGGGGTTGGGAAACTTGGGCAACGTCACATTGCAGCAGCTGCCGCTATTCGCCTCGCTGTCACTGGCCGGTCTCTTTATCTCGGCATTGCTGGTAAAGCCTCTCAACGCGATGCTTTTGGGAGCACGATATGCAGAGAATTTAGGCATCAACATAAAGATGACGCGCAACCTGCTGCTTCTCTCTACCGGATTGCTCACGGCCACCGTAACGGCATACTGCGGACCGGTGGCTTTTATCGGGCTCTCTGTACCGCACATCGCCCGGTTGTTGTTGCGCAGCAGCAACCACAACCGCCTACTGCCCGTCACCATGCTGTGCGGGGCAGCGGTATTGCTCTTATGCAATATAGTGAGCACCTTGCCGTCTGAGGGTATTATACCTATCAACGCCGTTACACCGGTCATAGGCGCGCCGGTCATTATATACGTTATTGTAAACCAGAGGAAAATCAACTATTTCAACGGATGAGACGCACCCCCGCCATATCGGCTCAAAGCCTCGACATCGGTTACCGCTCGGGAAAGGCGGGCAACATCGGCATACAAAGAGGGCTCGATATTGCCCTGTATCGCGGGGAACTTACGTGCCTGCTCGGGGCCAACGGAGCCGGGAAATCGACGCTGTTGCGTACGCTGTCGGGATTTCAGCCTCCGCTGGGCGGCACCATTACCGTCGACGGGAAACCCTTGGATGAGATAGGCAAACGCGACCTCTCGCACCTCATAGGTGTCGTACTTACCGACCGCACGTCGATTGGAGGGCTTACGGCCTACGAAGTGGCGGCATTGGGGCGACAGCCTCACACCGGCTTCTTCGGCCGTCTCTCTGACGCCGACGATGCGATTGTACGCAATGCCCTCGCGGCTTGCGGGATTGCGGCAAAAACGCATGACTACATGGCGTCGCTCTCCGACGGCGAACGGCAAAAGGTAATGATTGCAAAGGCTCTGGCGCAAGAGTGTCCCATCGTCATACTGGACGAGCCCACGGCTTTTCTCGATGTGGTGAGCCGCATAGAAATCATGTCGCTGCTTCACGGCATCGCCGCCGAACAAAACCGCGCCATACTCCTCTCTACTCACGATATAGAGCAAGCCTTGGTATTGGGCGACAGGCTGTGGCTCCTGTCCCGGGAATACGGACTGCAAACGGGCGTGACGGAGGACCTCATCCTCAACGGAGCCTTCGACCGGCTCTTCCCGCACGCAGCCATCCATTTCGACCCGCTGCACGGCTCTTTCTACCCCACCGTGACACGCCAACGCCTTGTCAATGTCATTTGTCCCGACGACACTTTGCTGCATTGGAGTGTCAATATGCTGAACCGCAACGGATATACGGCCAACATAACGGCCGAAGAGAACTGCACGCCCGCCCTGCTGCGCATCGCCTCTCCCCACGATATTGTATGGGACAACGGCGCGGCACAAATCGCCTTTACCTCTTTCGAGGAGCTCACCCTCTTCCTCAAACGCCCGGGGGAGTGAGCCGCACCCTCTCCGGCAACCACAGTCGCAAGCATCTCTTACCGACCGATATAGTGACCCATGGAGGCAAATTGCCAAAGCGAACTTTGCATTTTGCCCTCGGTTTCACTATCTTTGCATCAAATTTCAAACAACAGACGTTATGGATTCCAATTTGATGAACGGCATAAAAAATATAATGTTCGACCTTGGCGGCGTCATCATAGACCTCAACCGCCAGCACGTCATAGAGGCTTTCAAGGCAATCGGGTGCGAGCAGATAGGCAACACCTTGGACAACTCCCACCAGCAAGGCCTCTTCCTCGAATTGGACGAAGGCCGCATATCGCCGGCACAATTCCATGACCAAATACGACAAATTACCGGGCTTGATATTACCGATGAGGCCATAGACCATGCCTATAACCAATTTCTGGTAGGCATCCCTCTCTATAAACTGCAAATGCTCCGCCGCCTGCGCGAACACTACAAGGTGATAATGCTGTCGAATACCAACGCCATCATGTTTGAGAGCGAGATACCCAAGCTCTTTACCCTCGAAGGGCTTACGATGCATGACTACTTCGACCAAATCTTCCTCTCCTACAAACTGGGGATTTCCAAGCCCGACCCCCGATGCTTCCAGGCTGTCATAGACCAGAGCGGGATTGTTCCCGGCGAAACACTGTTTCTGGACGACTCGCAGGCCAATCTCGACGTTGCTGCCCAAATGGGCTTCAAGACCTATTGGGCACAACCTTATAAGGACTATACCGCTATATTCGACTTGCACTGACCCTTTTCCTTTGCCCTCTGCCCTATGAATATCATTTATCGCCCACAAGAAATAGAGAGACCGCTCTTTGCCGCCATAGGCATGTTTGACGGCGTGCATCTCGGGCATCGCTCGCTCATAGATATCGTGCGCGAGAAATCACACACCATAGGCAGCAGTTCGGCCGTAATTACATTCAGGGAACATCCTCGTGAGATACTGCATCCCGAGACACACATACCGTTGCTCTCTACGTTCGACGAAAGGATGCGTCTGCTCGAATCCGCAGGACTCGACAATGCCATCGTATTTGATTTCACTCCCGAAATAGCGAGTCTGTCGGCCCATGACTTCCTCGCCCTGCTCGCCGAGAAATATGCCTTGAAGGGACTGGTTATCGGCTACGACCACCGGTTTGGGCACAATCGGAGCGACGGTATCAACGAATACAAGGCATACGGCCAAGAATTCGGGATAGAGGTGATACAAGCCTCGCCCTTCCTGATAGAGGGCTATACCGTATCGTCATCGGCCATCAGGGAGGCTCTGATGCAGCGCGAGGTAGCCAAAGCCAACCTCATGCTCGGGTACCGCTTCCCGCTCTCGGGGTGTGTTGTCGACGGGCAGCACATAGGCCGCTCATTGGGATTTCCTACGGCCAATATCCAATTTGCCGGGCACAACAAACTCTTGCCACCGGTAGGTGTCTATGCCGTAACGGCCACCCTGCCCGACGGTACGCGCTATAACGGCATGATGAATATAGGATACCGGCCTACCATCGAGGGCGACCACAGGCTCTCGGTCGAGGCTCATCTGTTTGATTTCAGCGGCAATCTTTACGGCCAGGAGATTACTATCGCCCTGGTAGACTATATACGCGACGAACGCAAATACGACTCTCTCGATGAGTTGCGCACTCACCTTGTGCATGATGCCCATGAGGCACGACGCATCCTTGCACAGGAGAATGCCAATCTCTAAATATAATAATTCTGCTTGTTCAACTTGGGATTGCACAGCAACAACCCGCTGTGTTTCATATCCATCGACACACGTACCCTTGCATCGCTTATCAGACTGCACCACAATCTGCGCGGCGTCTTATATCCTATATCGGCCACGATGACCACGGCATAGGGATGCAACGCCTCTTGCAACGCCTCTGAAAGGCCCTCGTACATATATGGTTGCATGTGATTGACAAGGATAAAGGGCCTATCGGTCTTCTGCAAATAGGCTTTTATACCCTCTTTCCATGTCTCTATGCCAACGACGTCGGCAACACACTTGCGCTCGGCCAGCCATTGGCGGGTATTCTCGACACGGGACGGCCGGGGCTCCAAGATTGTAATGGCAGCCCTGCTGCATGCACGTTGCATGTATAGTGTGGTGATGCCTCCCGAGGAACCTATTTCTAAAATTTGTTGGGGCTGGTAGCGGTTGACTATCCTGAACAGCAACCGGCCGCGTTTTTTCTTTACCTTATAATCGGCCGTCTGACTCGACGAGTTCTTCAATATGTTTTGTATCTCGTCATAGGCATAAAAGCGTGCCGTTTCCCGCAACACCTCGGTGATGAGGCGATAGGCATAAGGAGAGTGCACGCCGAATCCCCGGCGTTGCCACATCCGTGTCCAGCTCTTTATACGGGGTCTTTTGCCGGTACTCATTTTATTTCTGAATCTTTTGAGCTTTTACAGCACGCAACAGCGTTTGCTGCCCGAGTGTAGCAGAGGGTGTATTATTCTTTTTATTTACCGCCAGCGCATATACTGCCGCACCTATCAGCGAGAGCAAGATAATGGCTATCGAAGCGAACGAGATGCCCTCGGTAACGGCAATGGAGCCGGGCTCGAAACGGAATACGATTTCGTGATGGCCGGCCGGTACGGTAAGGGCGCGCAGCACATAATCGGCACGCGCTATCTCTACCGGATTGCCGTCGATGCTTGCCTGCCATCCCCACGGGAAATAGACTTCCGAGAAGATTGCTACACGAGGCTGTGCCGTGCGACTTATATAACGCAATTCGTTGGGCTTATATTCTGTCAGCATGATGGTATCACCGGGGGTTGCATGCACGGCAGCCTCATCTATCTGATTCTTGAATTGCTTGTCGACCACCGCCGTACGCGCAGCCTCGAAGGTATCGAGCGCCTTCATTTCGGCATCGGCATTCTCTACCCACAATACCTCATCGACAAACCATGCGTTACCCAAGGCATCGGGGTTGGGCACAACCTGCAAGGTCGTGCCATCCTGGCTCGGCACAATATAGTACTTGGTATTGAGCATATTTATCACCTCGGGATTCATATTCGAGAGCTGACGGTCTATCAAATCCTGATAACGGGTCAACTTGGCTGCATGGTATCCGCCTATCGACTTGTGATAGTATGATGTGCGTGCATCGTTGAACGGTCCCGAAGGGGAGGCCAGATTAAATACCCGATAATTGGGGTCGGGGTCTTGCAGGATGAGGCGGTCGGCCTCGGTCATCGGGAAAGGATTGCTCATGCGGCGGCTCTCGACGAAACAATCGCTGTTGAGATAGCGCTTGTTGACCAACCCCATATCGACCAACACAAGAGCCCCCACGAGCAAGAGGGTCCAGCGCGAAGACAATTTCTTCTGCAAATAGAGCCATATTGCCACACTTGCTGCCACGACAAAGAGCAATGTGCGCAACGCATCGGCAGTAAAGACCGCTTTGCGAGCCTCTTCTATACCTGCAAAGAGTTGCATCAGGGCCGAGTCGTTTCCTATCATCTGGTCTTCGTAGATGCTTGTAAAAGGACCGAACAAGCCGGGGAATATATAGGCCACAAGGGCTATGCCTCCCGTAATGCCGGCGGCTATATAGAAGGGGCGACGGCTACTCTCGGGATTCTCTATCAGCTGCTTCAAGGCCAACACGGCCAAGACAGGCATACAGAACTCGGCTACGACCAGGAAGCTCGATACTGTACGGAACTTGTTATACATCGGGAAATAGTCGATAAACCATTCGGTCAGAGGCATGAAGTTCTTACCCCACGACAAGAGTATCGACAATACGGTTGCAGCTACCAGAGCCCACTTCACCGGCGACTTCACCGTGATGCACCCCAAGATAAAGAGCATACATATTATAGCCCCGGCATATACGGGTCCCGAAGTACCGGGTTGGTCGCCCCAATAGCTGTTTACTTGCGAAAGATAGGGCCGCACCTGTGCCGGAGCGGCATCTACCGCAGCCTTTTGCGAAGACAACATGCCCGATGCCCCACCCTTTACATTGGGTATCAGCAGCGAGAATGTCTCCATCTTGCCATAACTCCATTGGGTGATATAGTCTTTGTTGAGGCCGTCGGACGTATTTCCGTCGGTTTTATTCTCAGAGGTCAACTCCGAGTGTCCCCCACGCATCGTCTCCTTGCTATACTTCTGCGTGTGGTATAAGTTGGGCAGGTTGGCACCTACGGCAAGCAGTGCCGCCACAGCAAGCACACCGCTTGCTTTCCAGAAGCGGGGCATCTCCTTTTGTCGCCACAATATGACAGCATAGGCTATCACCAAGGCTACGATGACAAAGAGGAAATAGTATGTCATCTGTATGTGGTTAGAGGCTATCTGCAACATGGCGAAGAGCGCTGCTATGCTTCCGCCCAGCCAATACCGGCCCTTGTAGGCAAGTACGATACCGGCCAACGTAGGCGGTATGTAGGCCAGCGTGATAAACTTCCAGATATGTCCGGCTTCTATAATAATGAAAAAGTAGGAAGAGAAGGCATACGCTATGGCTCCTATCACGGCATAATGCCACCTGACACCCATTGCCAGCATAAAGATGAAAAAGCCTGTCAGCATGATAAATACGTACGAGGCCGGGGTTGCCATCCACAGGCTGTACAAATGGTCGAGAAACCGTACTATGGGATAGGATGAATAGGAGGGCGAAATCTGGAACGTGGGCATTCCCGAGAATGCAGAGTTTGTCCACCGCGAGGTTTCACCGGTAGCCTCCTTAAAGGCTCTCGCCTCTTCGCCCAAAGCGATACCTTGCTGTATATCGTTCTGGAACAATACTTTCCCCTCGAATATATCGGGGGTAAAATAGGCGTATGATATAACTATAAAAAATAATACCGAAGCAATATAGGGCAATGCTTTTCTCAGTTTCTCTTTCATATTCATGCCATAGGGTTTTGCGTGACAGATTATTTATATTTTTTTTTGACAAGACAAAGATAGTATAAAAGAAAATAGGTTCGGCTTTTTTACCATCTTTTTGACCGTTACACGGGTGGTGTGTACCGCAGTGGCTCGCACGGAATCTTATTTGTGGAGATATTGTCCCGGGGGGATGCGTGCCAGCACCTTTCCGCTGCACTGCAAAAGAAACGCCTCCTGCAACCGTAGTCGCGGGAGGCGTCGCTATCAGTACAATATTTATTTATTCTTCGCTATGGTTCTCTCGACGTTCACGACGCTCGCCCTTGTCATTGCGGCGCTCGCCTTTGTCGTTGCGACGTTCAGCTCTGTCGTTGCGGCGCTCGCGACGCTCTTCATACCCCTCGGGACGGGGTTGCAGGGCCTTCATCGAGAGACGGAACTTACCGGTTTTGGGGTCTATCTCGAGAAGTTTCACGGTCACCTCGTCGCCTTCGTGGATACCCGATACTTCCATGTTTTCGAGGCGATTCCATGCAATTTCAGAGATGTGAAGCAGACCTTCCTTGCCGGGCATGAATTCTACGAATGCACCGAATGCAAGTATCGACTTCACTGTTCCGGTATATACCTCGCCAACTTCGGGTTGCTGGGTGATAGCTTTGATGCGGCGCATGGCCTCGTCGATAGAGCGGCGGTCGGGGGCCGATATCTCGATGTGTCCCTCGCCGTTTATCTCGTCTATCGTCACAACGGCTCCGCTGGCTTCCTGTATGCCTTGTATTATCTTTCCGCCCGGGCCAATGACTGCACCGATGAGCTCCTTGGGTATTACCATGGTTTCGATGCGCGGAGCATGCGGTTTGAGGTCGGCACGCGGCTCGGCAATCGTATCGGTAAGTATATTGAGGATGTGCATGCGGCCTTCGTGTGCTTGCATCAGCGCTTTCTCCAATATTTCATAGGAGAGACCGTCGCACTTTATATCCATCTGCGTAGCGGTGATACCATCGCGGGTACCTGTTACTTTGAAGTCCATATCGCCCAAGTGGTCTTCATCGCCGAGGATATCGGAAAGTACGGCATATTTCTCATTGTCGGTAATCAATCCCATAGCGATGCCCGATACGGGTTTCTTGATTTTCACACCGGCATCCATCAGCGCCAGTGTTCCGGCGCATACGGTTGCCATGGACGACGAGCCGTTCGATTCGAGGATATCCGACACGACGCGGATGCAATAGGGATAGTCGGCAGGTATCATGCGTTTGAGTGCCCGGTTGGCCAGGTTGCCATGTCCTATCTCACGACGACCTACGCCGCGTTGTGCCTTGGCTTCGCCGGTAGAGAAGGGCGGGAAGTTATAGTGGAGCAAGAAACGGTCGTGGCCTTGGTTGAGGACATCGTCGAGCAGCTTCTCGTCGAGCTTGGTACCCAGCGTAACGGTCGACAAAGATTGCGTTTCGCCACGGGTGAATACGGCCGAACCGTGGGGGCCGGGCAGATAATCTACCTCGCACCAGATGGGACGTATCTGTGTTGTGGTACGGCCGTCGAGACGGATACCTTCATCGAGGATACAACGGCGCACGGCCTCTTTCTCTACATCGTGATAGTAGCGTTTTACGAGCGGCTCTTTCTCCTCGCGCTCCTCTTCGGGAAGGGCGTCGATATACTCCTGGCATATGGCATCGAAGGCGTTTTGGCGGGCGTGTTTGTCGGCATTTCCCTGGCGGGCTACGGCATAAGTCTTGTCATAGCATTTTGCCTTCACGTCGGCACGCAACTCCTCGTCGTTTATTTCGTGGCAATATTCGCGTTTTACGGTCGAGCCCACAGCCTCGGCAAGCTCTTTCTGCACAAGGCAATGTACTTTGATGGCTTCGTGAGCTGCTTTGAGGGCTTCGAGCAGGTCTTGCTCCGACACTTCGTCCATCTCACCCTCTACCATCATGATATTTTCATAGGTAGCACCTACCATGAGGTCCATATCGGCACGTTCCAACTCTTCGAAGGTAGGGTTGATGCGGAACTTACCGTCGATGCGCGCTACACGCACCTCTGAGATGGGACCGTTGAAGGGTATGTCCGATACGGCCAATGCTGCCGAGGCTGCCAAGCCGGCCAGGGCATCGGGCATGTCTACGCCGTCTGACGAGAACATGATGATGTTGACAAATGTATCGGCATGATAATTATCGGGGAACAACGGGCGCAACACGCGGTCAACTAAGCGCGCCGTAAGAATTTCATAATCCGAAGCACGACCTTCGCGCTTGGTGAAACCACCGGGGAAACGACCGAAAGCTGAAAATTTCTCTTTGTACTCTACTTGCAGGGGCATGAAATCGACCCCCTCGCCTGCCTCCTTGGCAGAACAAACCGTTGCCAGCAGCATGGTGTTGCCCATGCGCACCTCTACGGCACCATCGGCTTGCTTCGCCAGCTTGCCGGTCTCGATGGTAATGGTACGTCCATCACCCAAATCGATGGTCTTTTTTACAACATTCATAAATCTATTTTTCTTATCCATTAAAAATCATGCAAAGGTACATAATTTTCGGATGCAACGTTATGAGAATGAAATAAAAAATATTACATGACTACTGCCTAAGAGAGAGCGACATGTTTTACCGGCTCTCCAACCAGAGCGTCAGCATGGCGCTGCCTCTGCATACATCTATACAGGCACGTGCGGCAGAGCGATTCCGGCTCCCCCGGCAGAGAACCCATGCATACCGCCGGCGGCGCGAGCAAACTCATGGCAAATATCAGACCTTCGAAAGAGGCCCGGCCTTTTGGCCATGCGGGCATAAATATTCGCAGAAAATATGTAATTTTGCGACACCTTACTAAACACAAAAAGCAAATTATGTATAACACGACAAGAAATATTGCCGGCATAGTATTCGCCGCATTGTTGCTGGTAATGACAGGATGCAACAACCGTAAGTTTACGATAGAGGGCACGGTAGCCGGAGCTGCCGGCGACACATTGTACCTGGAAAACAACACATTGACACCGACCGCAGTGGTCGACTCCGTGATATTGCCCGAAGATGGTTCATTCCGCTTCAAACACACGGCGGCCGACCATCCCGAATTTTACCGCCTGCGATTGGGCGAAAGTGTTGTGAATCTCTTGGTAGACAGCACTGTAACCTCATTGCGATACAAGGGTGACAAAATGGATTTTGCCACACGATATACCATAGAGGGCAGCGACGATTGCCGTATCATGCAACAGGTATCGCTTGCCGGCGCCCAACTGAAAGCACAGGTAAACCGCCTGATGCAAAGTACAGACGGGAACGATATGGCTATTCTGCGCGCCGAACTGACCGACAGCCTGCAAGCATACAAAGAGAGAATGACCGAGCTGATACTACAAGCCCCGTCGTCACCCGTAGCATACTTCATCGTGATGCAGCAGGTAAACGGAATGCCTATCTTCAACACATTCGACCCGGCCGACAACCGCATCATTGCAGCCGTAGCTACGGCGCACGACATATATGCTCCCGGTGAGCCGCGCACAGAATATATTCACAACCTTGCCCTGCAAGGCATTGCCGCCCAGCGTGCCGAGCGCAAGGAGGCTCAACGCATCGACACCGACACGCTGCCCGAGACGGACTTTATAGACATAGCGCTCTACGATATGCAAGGCCACGAACGGCGACTCAGCGACATCACAAAACAACACCGTGCGGTGCTGCTCGATTTCACTGCCTACGGATATGAATATTCGCCCGAGTATAACATGCTGCTGGCCTCTCTCTACAAAAAATACCACACACAGGGCTTGGAGATATACCAAGTATCGTTCGATATAGACGAGCACCACTGGAAAGTCTCGGCCGACAACCTGCCGTGGATATGCGTACACGATGCCGAGAGCCTCTATTCATCACTGATACAGCTGTATAACATACAATCGTTGCCCACATGTTTCATCATTGTAGAGAACGGCGAACAATTCCTGCGTCCGACAAGCGACGAGGATTTGGAGAAGAAATTAGGCAAAATATTCGGCTAAAAAACTCCAAAGCAAACTGCGCAAAAATATTGCTCCGCAATTTGCAAAAATCAAAATTAGCCCCTATCTTTGTCGCACGATAGCATAAAAGGAGACCCGGTCACATACGGCGGGGTTTCTTTTTTGTTATACCATACCGCAATAAAACAGAATAATTTATTAACCTAAAAATAGAGAAGAAAAAAACATGGCTTTCAATTACATGACCGAAGCCGGTCTGAAAAAGCTCAAAGAGGAGCTTACCCGCCTCGAAAGCGAGGAACGCCCCAAAGTAGTACACGCCATTGCCGAAGCTCGCGACAAAGGCGACCTTTCGGAAAATGCCGAATATGATGCCGCCAAAGAGGCACAAGGCTTGTTGGAGATGCGCATATCGCAACTGAAAGATACTATCGCCAATGCCCGCATCATAGACGACAGCAAGCTGAACACGACCGAGATACAATTGCTCAATACCGTAAAAATCAAAAACGTGGCAAACGGTATGACCATGCAATACTCTATCGTATCGGAAACCGAAGCCGACCTCCGCGCCGGAAAAATTTCGATAGCCACCCCCATTGCCAAAGCTCTGCTGGGCAAACACGTGGGCGACATCGTAGAAGTAGCCGCTCCGGCAGGAAAAATCAAATTCGAGATACTCGAAATATCTATTTAACCTCTCATAAACGACATCGACGGCATGAAGAAACCCGGGAACTCCCGAAGGGAATAATTGCCGCCGATAAAACAAAACCCGAGGAAGAAAGATATAGCCAACGGGCAAATACGAGAGCCGCTATCTCCTCTCCAAAGAAACAATAACTTACCTCTATATGAATTGCGGGGCCGTACCGGATTGAAAAATTCGGTACGGCCTCGCCCTTTTGTCGCCTCCTTTGCGAAGCAGCTACGCCGCAACAACTCCTGCCACATCGGAGTTGACCATGCCTACACCATCCCCCACACACCAAGCGGGGGAGCAACAATATGCTTGTTGTCCCCCCGCGCACTTTTTGCCATAAACAAAACCAACCTATCAATTATACCAGAAAACATACCCATTGAGGTAAGTGGCAAAAAGCAACCATAATATATATGGAACAAAGAGCCATGAAGCGGCATGACTAAGCCGGTAACTGCGAAGCATATAGAGTATCGCTATCACATCGAGCAACAGCAAATCGATGAGCCCCCATGTGGGATTGCACCAATAAAAGAATAACCAACTCCACATGAAATTGAGCAAAAGCTGCAACACAAAAAGCAGTATCACCCCCAACTTATCCTTGGCAGGAGCCGAGAGCGTAAGCCCGAAAGAGATGCCCATACACACATACAATACTCCCCACGCAAGGGGAAAAACGATGTTGGGAGGCATCAACAGCGGTTTCTGCAAGAGCGGATACCACACCGCAAGTGCTTCTACCTGAAAGAAAGAGGCCGAGAAGCCCACCAACAAACACAAAATTATACCCAACGGTATAGCAAATAATCGTCGCATAGCAATATATTTTTATTGCTCTAACAATCGACACCTCTCCTTTGTTTGCAACACCGCACACACCATATAAAAACAAACCGGCAAGCAACATTTTGTTACTTGCCGGCCTGTACCCGGAGCGGGACTTGAACCCGCACAACCGCAATGGTCAAAGGATTTTAAGTCCTTCGTGTCTACCATTCCACCATCCGGGCGAATGGAGCGAAAGACGGGACTCGAACCCGCGACCCTAACCTTGGCAAGGTTATGCTCTACCAACTGAGCTACTTTCGCATTTTTGCGCCGACAAAGATAGCTCGCTTTTTTGGGTTAAGCAAACTTTTACTTCCTTTTTTATCTATCAATAACGGCAAACGAAAACCTTCTCCCTCAATTCTATCATGGTATCTGCCTCTCCTTAACCTTACAGCTTGCATCATCTGGCGCAATAAGAGAGATTTAGACCTTGCATCTTGCACAGATAAATCATCCTACCCCATACAAACTGCAAAAGCCCATATTGCGCCGGTCCAAAAGCAAACGAGCCTTCTTAATAGAAGAATAACTCCTCGCGAAGCGCACCACAAAGTACAGCCCCCACAACAATATTTCGTTAGAAGGTCATCCTTTCCGGAGAGGGGAAGGCATAAGCCAGCTACAACGCTATTGCAGCGTATAGGATAGAGAATAGGTTGTGCGGGAAATGAAGCCTGCGGTTAGAGCCGAGCGATCGTGCGTTGCTCACAGGCTGTGGTGCGTCGCCAATGGGCTTTTCGAGTATTATATGCAGAAATGTTGCAAGCACCGAACATATACAACCATATAGCATACACAGCCACATATAGATGTAGATAGTGATAGATAGATATAGCCACACGTAGATAGATGTAGACACACGTAGAT
>UQMR01000051.1 GCA_900542255.1 uncultured Porphyromonadaceae bacterium | reverse complement strand
CAACGTCTCGGCAGCGGTGTTTATCTGCTGGTAGTAGCTTTGCAGCGCATTCAGATTGAGTTGCGAGGGCGTGTCGCCTCCGATATTTTCTGTGCGTATTGTCAGGTCTACTTTTCCTCGTTCGAGTCTCCGGGCTATTTCGCTGCGTATCTCCATCTCCTTCTCCTTGTATAGAGGGGGGATGCGGGACGATAAATCGAGCTGTTTGCTGTTGAGCGATTTTATTTCAACGATTATCTTTTTATTGGGCAATTCGGCTATTCCTTTGCCGAATCCGGTCATGGATTGTATCATGGTTCAATGTATTATTCCTGCAAAATTAATTTATTTCGCGGTTATTTCTCCTATCCATTGAGAAAAAAGAGCTATTTTTGTGCTCCGTAAATGCAAGTATATATACTGTTATGCCCAATATCCTACATATAGAGACCTCTACCGAGGTGTGTTCCGTTGCACTGTCATGCGATGGATATGTGCAATTTCATCGCGAAGCATTCGACGGTCCCTCTCATGCGTCGCTTTTGGGAGGTTTTGTGCAAGATGCCGTTACCTATGCCCGCCTGAAAGAGTTGCCGCTGCATGCCGTGGCGGTAAGCGGCGGCCCCGGCTCATATACCGGGTTGCGCATTGGCGTCTCAGAGGCCAAGGGGCTGTGCTTTGGGTTAGGCCTGCCTCTTATAGCCGTCAGCACGCTCGAATTGTTATGCACCACCGCCATGTTTCGTGCCGATGCCGAGCCCGATGCTTTGATATGCCCCATGATAGACGCCCGCCGCATGGAGGTATATGCCGCTGTCTATGACGAGCGTTTGCAACCCGTGGTTCCGGTAGGGGCGTATGTGGTGGATGAGCACTCGTTTGGCGATGTGCTCAGTCGGCGCAAGGTCGTATTCTGCGGCAATGGGGCAGCCAAGTGCAAGAGCGTTATACAGCATCCCAATGCTGTCTTTGTCGACGATATACGTCCGCTTGCCTCGGGTATGGTAGCACTTGCCGAGCGGGCCTTCGTGCGAGGCGACTTTTGTGACGTAGCCTATTACGAACCGTTCTATCTGAAAGAGTTCGTGGCTACCCGGCCTAAAAACAAAATCATATAACGAAGACAATCTGTTCAAGTATTATGTTGCAATATAATTCACAACTCAAAAAACTTGTCTTGCCCGAGTATGGGCGCAATGTGCAGCAAATGGTCGATTACTGCCTCTCTATTCCCGACAGGCAGGAGCGTACCCGTTGTGCCTATGCCATCATAGATATCATGGGCAACCTGTTCCCTCACTTGCGCGATATCGACGACTTCAAGCACAAGTTGTGGGACCATCTCGCCATCATGTCCGATTTCAAGCTCGATATAGACTATCCCTATCCCGTTGTGAAGCGCGAGAACTTGGTGACAAAGCCCGAGCGCATCCCATATCGTCACTTCCCAATCCACTATCGCCACTACGGAAAAATCACCGAAGATATGTTGCAAAAAGCTCGTCTCATGTCGCCCGGTGAAGAACGCGATGCGTTGGCCTATATGTTGGCCAATTTTATGAAGCGTTCCTATATTGCATGGAATAAAGACAACGTCGAGGATGAGAAAATCTGGCAAGACGTGTACGAATATACCCACGGCGCCATCCGTATGGATGCACCCCTCATGCGTGCCAAAGAGCTCAAAGAAGATCCCGCACCGCAACAGCAATCGCGCAAGAAGAAAAAGAAAAATAAGTAATCGTAGCCCTTACCTGCATATACACACGTTATGGCATCATTTGTTATCGAAGGCGGTCGCCGGTTGCAGGGCGAGCTTACCCCGCAAGGCGCCAAAAACGAAGCCTTGCAGATTATATGTGCTTCGTTGCTTACCACCGAACCGGTTACCGTGCACAACGTTCCCGACATACTCGACGTCAACAACCTCATACAGTTGTTGCGCGAGATGGGTGTGGAAGTAAGTCGCGACGGGCTTGACACCTATACATTCCGTGCGGCACATCTGGATATGGACTATATGCAGAGCGATGCCTTCATAACCCGGTGCGCCGCCCTGCGCGGCTCGGTTATGCTCATGGGGCCGCTCCTGGCACGGGAAGGATACGTACGTATGCCCCGTCCCGGCGGCGATAAGATAGGCCGCCGTCGGCTCGATACCCATTTCCTCGGCATGCAAAAGCTGGGTGCCGCCATATCGTGTGCCGCAGGAGCCGCCGTCTATGAGGTGAAGGCCGGGAAATTGCAAGGCACCTATATGCTGCTCGATGAGGCTTCGGTTACAGGTACGGCCAATATACTCATGGCCGCCGTCCTTGCCGAAGGCGTTACCACCATATACAACGCAGCTTGCGAGCCTTATGTGCAGCAGCTGTCGCGTATGCTATGCCGCATGGGGGCACGTATCGAAGGCATCGGCTCGAACCTCCTTACCGTGTATGGGGTAGGAGCATTGCACGGGTGCGAACATACCATACTGCCCGATATGATAGAAGTGGGCAGTTTCATTGGGCTGGCTGCCATGACCGCTTCGGATATAACCATCAAAAACGCCTCCGTAGAGCATCTCGGCATCATCCCCGACAGTTTCCGCCGCCTCGGCGTTACCATAGAGCAAGAGGGCGACGACCTGCATATTCCTACCCATGAAACGTACGAAATAGAGACATTCATCGACGGCTCTATCATGACCTTTGCCGACGCTCCGTGGCCCGGGCTTACCCCCGACCTGCTCAGCGTCTTTCTTGTCGTAGCCACACAAGCCAAAGGCAGCGTACTTATACACCAGAAGATGTTCGAGAGCCGTCTCTTCTTCGTCGACAAGCTCATCGACATGGGGGCGCAAATCATCCTTTGCGACCCGCACCGGGCCGTAGTCATAGGACAGGCACATGCCCATGCCCTGCGTGCCGCCGATATGGTATCGCCCGATATCCGGGCCGGAGTAGCCATGCTGATAGCCGCCATGAGCGCCGAGGGCACCAGCCGCATACACAACATAGAACAGATTGACCGCGGATACCAAGACATAGACCGCCGCCTCAATGCGATAGGAGCGCGCATAACACGATTGTAATATGATACGTCGCGACGAACTCATAAAAATAGGGCGTTTCAACAAGCCGCACGGAGTGCATGGCGAAATATCCATGACCTTTACCGACGATGCTTTCGACCGTTGCGACTCGCCCTATATCGTCTCTCTTGTCGATGGCATCTTCGTACCCTTCTTTATCGAAGAGTACCGTTTCAAAAACGACTCTACCGCACTCGTCAAGCTCTGCGATGTAAACAACGAAGTAGAGGCCGCCGCCTTTACCCTGCTCGATGTCTATTACCCCAAACGGTATTATACGGAGCCCGACGATACAGCCACCCCCGGCGACTATTTTATAGGCTTTGCTGTCGTAGATGGAGAGAAAGGCGCTTTGGGAACTATTGTCGCCATCGAGGATGCCACTGCCAATATCCTCTTTGTCGTAACAACACCCGAAGGCGATGAGCTGCTCATCCCGGCCCAAGAGGCCTTTGTAGAGTCTGTCGACGAAGATGCACGCGTCATACACATGAACCTCCCCGAGGGCCTGCTCGATTTGTGATGCCGGACAGAGGGTTTGTGACAGCACGACCGTTTGTAAGTATACGAGTGTTGTATTGCATGAAATTTTATTTTTCGTGTGGTTTGTTATTGAAATTTGGTAGAGCGTGGCATGGTATTTGTCGTAATTATAAAAAGGAAGGTTGTCGTGTCATGATGAGTGACACGGTATAATGTAGAACTATAAAAACAGATGATTATGAAGCAGAGATTTTTGGCATGGGCGCTCATAGGCGCGTTATCGTGTATAGGTGCAGTAGGAGCACAAGCGGCCACACAGACCGACAAGGATGCGGCCAAGCAGGAGAAGATCGACAAGAAGGCTATGAAAAAGCGTATGCAGGCCGTACTCGACTCGGTGAGCTTTGTGCGCGCTGTGGAGGCGCTCGAAAATCACGACTTCGTCTTAGAGGCCGATAGGCTTATGTTTAAGCGTGGCGAGACGGCTTATGTATCGTCCGGCACCAACTTCGTCTCGCTCAAAGGCGATGAGGCTGTCGTGCAGGTTGCACCATATAATGTAGGCGGCCCCAATGGAGTGGGAGGCGTCACGGTAGAGGGGCGTGCCTCGGATATAAAGATAGAAACCGACAAAAAAGGCAATGTCACTTTCTCGATGAATGTCTTGGGGTCAGGCATTTCGGCCTCGGTATATCTGAGCCTTCCCGTAGGCGGCAATAATGCTTCTGTAACGGTCGACCCCAATTTCAGCTCCAACCGTATTACGCTCAGCGGTACACTGTTGCCCACAGAGCAGTCGTCGGTCTATCAAGGTCGCTCTTTCTGATGAGCCGAGTAGCGAAGCTGTCACCCAAGCAGTGACGGCTGCCAAAAGAGCTGTTTATTTGTCACTTTTTGTCAGCGGGTTGTGGCATAGCGAAAAAATATGCCGCAACCCGCTTGGCATATTGCGAAGGATGACGGCAAGGCGTTGATGCTGAGGTGGGAGCGAGTTGGCACGGGCCGGCGTTTCTGCCACGGTTATAGCCGGGTCGCTGCCTGCCGGGCACATCGGCGCCTGGCGGCGGCTCTTTTTTGCTGTCATTTTGTCCGATGTCGTCCCGCTGTCTGTTTTTGGCATGGATTTGGTAAAATATTCAGTGCATTCTGCTATATGCAGAGGAGACAAAAAGAGTATGAACATTAAAAATAGTAATACAATGAACATTAAACCATTGGCAGACAGAGTGCTGGTATTGCCCGCTCCTGCCGAAGAAAAAACAGTCGGTGGAATTATCATTCCCGATTCAGCAAAAGAGAAACCCCTCAAAGGTACGGTTGTTGCCGTAGGTAATGGCACAAAAGACGAGGAGATGGTTGTAAAGCCCAACGACATGGTATTGTATGGCAAGTATGCCGGTACCGAAATCGAGCTCGATGGCGAAAAATACCTCATCATGCGTCAGTCTGACATTCTCGCAATTTTGTAATCATTTATACTATTCAGAATAACTCAAAAAATAGATTGCTGTTATGGCTAAAGAAATAAAATTCAATACTCAGGCTCGCGAAGAGCTGCGTGCCGGCGTCGATGCCTTGGCCGATGCCGTAAAAGTTACCCTCGGTCCCAAGGGCCGCAATGTGATTATCGAAAAGAAATTCGGTGCTCCCCAAATCACGAAAGACGGTGTTTCCGTTGCCAAAGAGATAGAGCTCGAAGACCCGTTTATGAACATGGGTGCCCAGTTGGTAAAAGAGGTAGCCTCTAAGACGGGCGACGATGCCGGTGACGGTACTACTACGGCTACCGTATTGGCTCAGGCTATCGTCAACGTAGGTTTGAAGAACGTTACGGCCGGTGCCAATCCCATTGACCTGAAACGCGGTATCGACAAAGCTGTTGCCAAAGTGGTTGAGGGTATCAAAGCCCAGGCCCAAGAGGTAGGCGACGACTTCTCGAAGATAGAGTCGGTAGCCCGCATCTCGGCCAACAACGACGAGGAGATAGGCCAGCTCATTGCCGAGGCTATGCGCAAGGTGAAAAAAGATGGTGTTATCACCGTTGAGGAGGCCAAGGGTACCGATACGACCGTAGAGGTTGTTGAAGGTATGCAATTCGACCGCGGTTATATCTCGCCCTATTTCGTTACCAACACCGAGAAGATGGAGTGCGAGATGGAGAACCCCTACATCCTCATCTATGACAAGAAAATATCGGCATTGAAAGATATGCTTCCCGTATTGGAGGCATCGGCACAAAGCGGTCGTCCGTTGCTCATCATTGCCGAGGACGTCGACAGCGAGGCTTTGGCTACGTTGGTAGTAAACCGTCTGCGTGGTTCGTTGAAGGTATGTGCTGTCAAGGCTCCGGGCTTTGGCGACCGTCGCAAAGAGATGCTCGAAGATATAGCCGTACTTACCGGCGGTGTCGTTATCTCTGAGGAGAAGGGTCTCAAACTCGATGCCACTACCCTCGATATGCTGGGTCGTGCCGAGAAGGTTACCATCAACAAAGACAATACCGTTATTGTAAACGGTCTGGGCAGCAAAGACGCTATCGCTGCACGCGTTGCTCAAATAAAGGCTCAAATCGAAACTACGACCAGCGATTACGACCGCGAGAAACTGCAAGAACGTCTTGCCAAATTGGCAGGCGGTGTGGCAGTACTCTACATAGGTGCTGTATCGGAAGTTGAGATGAAAGAGAAGAAAGACCGTGTAGACGATGCACTGAGCGCAACACGCGCCGCTATTGCCGAGGGTATTGTACCGGGTGGCGGTGTTACCTACATCCGTTGCATCGAGATGCTCGACAGCCTCAAAGGCGATAACGAAGACGAAACCACCGGTATCGAAATCGTAAAACGCGCCATAGAAGCTCCCTTGCGTCAGATTGTTGCCAACGCCGGTCTCGAAGGTGCAGTTATTCTGCAAAAAGTTCGCGAAGGCAAAGGCGACTTCGGTTACAATGCTCGTACGGGCGAATATGAAAACTTCTTCGCCGCCGGCGTTATCGACCCTGCCAAGGTTACCCGTGTGGCTCTCGAAAACGCTGCCAGCATCGCCGGTATGTTCCTTACCACCGAGTGCGTGATAGCCGAGAAGAAAGAAGAGAATCCGGTTTCTGCCATGCCGGCCAACGGTATGGGTGGCATGGGCGGCATGATGTAATGCCCAACCGCACATAGAAAATACCAAAGAGGGCGACCCCCAAGTCGGTAACGACAAAAGGGTCGCCCTTTTTTATTGCCACTCGAATCCGGTTGGAAGCGCGAGAAAAAGAAAAGATTTTGAGAATGTTAGGATAAAGCCCCCCGGTGCAAAAGAGAGGTACTAATATGCAGTTGCATAAAAGGCTCATTCTCTTTTTATTGTAGAATCTGACAATATGATTTCCGACAACTGTGTGCCATATTCATAATCATTGCAAAATATTTAAATAAAAAAGTAATGTGGCAATTGTAAAAGAAAAATTCCGTGTCTTATCCATAAAGACAAATGAAAACACACAATTCTATCAAGTGATTAACGACTGCGCAGCCCGGTAAATACTATATCCGTGAGAATGAGATGAGATTGTATTCCATCTGAATGCTGAAAATAACAGACGAAGTTATCTTGTATCATTGCAAGACTCCTTGCACAAGGAGGTTCGGCGGATTGAGAATTTATCTCTCGGCTCGAACGAGCAGGATGGGCATATACAGCTGATGAGGGGTAAAACAATGTCTTTTGGACACCTCGGTATTAAACCAAGCAAACAGCCTTATTTAAATTTTTGTAAAAAAAGGCAGGAATACACAAATACTGTAAACTGACTTTGTTTCTTCTAACAAAGACTCGGTTTACGGTGATTCTTATACCCCCATACTTACCAATTTTACATTAATTCCAGTTTGGTGGGTTAATAAATCAAATAATTTCTTTCAAAAAGAGGTATTTTCATGTAAAGATACAAAAGGTCAGAAAGTAACAAAAAAGGAGAAAATTCTCTTCACAAGAGAGGTATGATGTATGGTATTTATTATATTGTGCTATATATCAATATGTCCCGAAAAGTAGGTCTCTTATCTGCTCAACATTTTCTACATAGAAAAGAGCGTTGCCATTGCTGCGTTACAGACTTTCTGTTATAAATATTTTTATGGCATAGAAAAAAAGCTGGTTCTTTTGGGCTGTTTATTGAATTTTTGTATCTTTGTGATGAAATACTTCTCTTGTGAAGAGAAATAAAACGAATAAAACGATATAAAAGTGCGTATTAGGGAACTTATAGTAGTGGTAATCATGTTGTTTGGATATACACAAATATTCGGACAAGAGAATTGGAAGAAGGTCAGTATCGAATTCCGTGTTGGTCATGACACTTTGGATACAACTTATAGTGGTAATGCCGAAAAATTGATGGAAATTATCACGTACTTGAATAATGTCAAAAACGATCCTGCGCTCGATTTGGTGGGGGTTTCTTTTTGTGGCGTATCCTCTCCTGAAGGATCGTATGCAATCAATCGCCGACTATCGGAGAACCGCTTAACGGCATTGGAATTATATGTATGCGAAAATATGTCCATCCCAGACAGTATTATCACCCGGTGTGACAATGTCATCGCATGGGAACAATTGGCTCAACTAGTGGAACAGTCAGATATGCCGTATAAGGATGAGGCCATAGACGTGCTACGCAATGTCCCGGAATTTACCTATAATGATAAGGGTATTCTTATAGACAGCCGCAAGAAGCACTTAATGGAGTTACAGTACGGACGTACATGGTATTATATGCAGGAACATTTTTTCCCGCTGATACGCAATGCCAGTGTTATCTTCGTGACAGTGCGACAAGAACCTGTAGTAGAGGAAATACAAGAGAAACAGCCAGAACCACAGTCTGTGACAACGGTTGATACGGTATCGGAAGAACAGGAAACAAACATCGTATTGCTTCAGCCCGAAGTGAAGAAACCTTTTTATATGTCCGTTAAGACCAATATGCTTTATGACGTTCTTGCTGTTCCGAACATTGGTATCGAATTTTATTTGGGGAAGGGCTGGTCAATCTGCGGCAATTGGATGTATGCATGGTGGGATTCGGATAATAGAAGTCGTTATTGGCGCATATACGGAGGTGATATTGCCGTTCGCAAGTGGTTGGGGCAAAAAGCATCCGAAAAACCGCTTACCGGGCACCATATAGGTATATACGGACAGGCCTTTACCTACGACTTTGAATGGGGTGGTATCGGTTATATGGGGGGTGAACCGGGAGGAACTCTTTGGGACAGCGCTAATTATGCTGTTGGTGTAGAATACGGTTATTCACTTCCTGTTGCAAAACGGTTGAATATTGATTTTACAATTGGTGTGGGTTATTGGGGCGGAAAATATTATGAATACGAACCTCTCGATGGACACAACGTATGGCAAGTTACCAAACAAAGACATTGGTTTGGTCCTACCAAAGCAGAAATCTCATTGGTTTGGTTACTCGGAAATGGGAACAGCAATAAATCGAAAGGAGGCATAAGATGAAAAGTGCGATAACATATATTTCCCTTAT
This sequence comes from uncultured Porphyromonadaceae bacterium, assembly GCA_900542255.1. GTDB lineage: Bacteria > Bacteroidota > Bacteroidia > Bacteroidales > Barnesiellaceae_A > Barnesiella_A > Barnesiella_A excrementipullorum. The sequence goes on along the minus strand of UQMR01000051.1, from coordinate 6,824 downwards.
AACAGGAATGCTTGCTACATTATCTTCATGCGAACATAAAGATTTGTGCTTTAATCACGACGAGCATGCACCGAAATCAACCATACGCATAGATGCCGAATATGAGCAGGAATGGCAATATACTATAGAAGGAGCTGTTGAATGGAAGACCTATCCGGGATGGGAGAGTTCGTTTGGTATGAGCTATGACGTTCTGCGACCCGACATACCAGATGGGTTGCGCGTGCAGGTGTACCACACAGACGGTACCAATACAATAATGAATATCGCCCCCGAAGGAGATATTGTGCGAATACGGCCTGGCGAACATTCGCTATTGTTCTACAACAACGATACGGAATACATAGTCTTTGACAATATGCAGTCCTATTCGAAGGCGCGTGCCACAACCCGTACCCGAAGCCGTTCGTCGTATATCGGGAACTCTTATATGAAGAACAGAAATGAGAATACGGTAAATGCACCGGATATGCTTTATGGCAACTATATGGAATCTTATACGGCGGAGCGCAAGACAGAAACAGACGTGCTGCCCGTTACTATGCATCCGCTGGTATTCACTTATTTGGTGCGTTACGAGTTCAGTCACGGACTGGAATATGTGGCATTGGCACGCGGAGCATTGGCCGGTATGGCCGAAGCTGTATGGCTGAACAGTGGCCGTACATCAGAAGAGACTGTAACAGTTCTATACGACTGCACATTACAGGATTTCGGGGCTGAGGCTCTGGTATATTCTTTTGGAGTTCCTGACTATCCCAACGGACAATATACGACACGGGCAGAGCGCAGCTATGCGCTGAATCTTGAAGTCCGATTGAAGAACGGGAAAATTTTGTCGTTTGATTTTGATGTGACCGACCAAGTTGCCACACAACCGCGGGGTGGTGTATTAATCGTAAGCGGCATTGAAATTTCTGACGAGGACGGTATGGAGGGTGGCTCCGGGTTTGATGTGACCATCAACGATTGGGGTGAATATGAAGATGTAGATATTATTTTTTGAAGAATAATCATGTAAATTTTTATCACTAATCAATTAAAATTCATTGAGTATGAAAAAGTTATTTTTAATGGGACTTGCTGCTACATTCATGCTGGCAGGATGTAGTAAGGATGAGACTGTAAAAATGCCTCAAGCAAAAGTTATCAGTTTCAGTAATGCTTTCGTAGATAAAGGAACCCGTAGTATTGTGGATCCGAGTTTTACGACAAGTTCATTGCAGAATTTCCGTGTGTATGGATTCTCAAATAGTGACATGGTTTTTGATGGAACTGAAGTAATCAACACTAGTGGTACTTGGGGCTATCAGAACCCGGTATATTGGTTTGAAGACCACGTTTATACCTTCGGAGCCATTGCTCCTTCATCTGTTACTGCTACAAGTGCAGTCCTCAATAGCAACAAGGTTGACATGACCATTAGTTTTACCAACAATGGTACCACAGACCTGCTTTACGCAGCGCAAGGTCCGATTACGGCTGATGCTGATTTCCTTGTTGCTCCTGATCCAGTTGCTTTGACGTTCAATCATCAGTTGGCAAAAGTAAAATTCTCTTTTGTTAACAATTTAGGCGTAGGTTATAACATGACCGTCGAAAATGTGAATATTACCAACGGATGGGCTTCAGGTACACTTACTGTTGGAACGGCAAACGCATGGAGCAGTCAGTCAGGCGTACAGTTATTGGCGTTTGGCAATGTGGTTGCTGATGGTACAGATACAAATGCTGATGTCATAGAAAATGGAAATGAGGCCGAAACTTACAATGAAATGTTGATGATTCCGTCGGCAGCCGATAAGACATATACTGCAACTTTCACGATTAAGGTATATGATGGCGATGTTCTTATGGATGAATATTCTCACAATGTCTCAATTACAGGCGTGGAACTGCAACTCGGCTACTGCTATGATTTCAAGGCAACTATCTCTATGGAAAACGTAAATCCTGATAACCCGTTGAAGCCGATTGAATTTAGCCCCAGTGTTGGCGAATGGACTCCCGGCGGTGAACCGACCGTGGATGTTCCCAATGCAGGTAATTGATTGCGGGAGCAGCACATGGCCCATATTGTCTGGATGAAATGATGATTTCAGTTAAAAGGCAATGACTCACAGGGTGTAAGGGGTTGAATGTTCCCCTTACACTCACTAATAAAAACGGATGTTCTGTAAGAAACAAGTTAATAAAGTAAGAAACAATGGACGGATATAAGAAAAGAACTGGTTATATGGCAAGTAGCATGATGGCGTTGCTGTTATGTGCATTGTTTTTTTCATGCACTGATGAGGATTTTTTTGTAAACAATAGCAATGGATTGGAATATGCATGCGATAATATTTGTTTCGGAATTACATCAGATAAAAATGTACAGACAAGAGGAAGTGTCTCGGGTAGCGAAAGAGAATATACTACCCAACAGCTTGTGTTGCGATCGCAGGATTCGGCAGATACACTCTGTGTCCATGCTATTGTGTCCGATGGAATTGACTCATCCGTATCTACCGAAAGTCAAGTAGTCACCCGCGGTACACCGATTACAACAGAGAATTTCAGTTCGTTTCATCTCCTTGCTTATTGGAAGAAAGACGGGACATTGGTTGAGAAGTTCTATATGGATGAGGATATCACCCCAACAGGGGGCAATGTTTGGAGTAGCGACCGAATTTATTATTGGCCCGGGAAAAATCATAGCTTACAGTTTTATGCTTGGTCACCAATAGAGGCCGATGGGTTGAATACACCAGATATCCCCACAAACAAGACGTTAAGTTATGTTGTTCCCGAAGATGCTACTATGCAAAAAGATATTATCGTAGCAACCACAGAAGAGATTCCGGGAGACAATAACAAACTCGTATCCCTTGATTTTAATCATATCTGTACCGCTGTACGCTTTGTGACTGGTGCCGAAATGCAGCCGGGAATCATCAAAAGTGTATCTTTGGAAGGTGTCAGATATGCAGGAAGCTATGATATGGCAACAGGACAATGGAGCTTGGCCGATGAGCAAAAAAGTTTTATACAGGAATTGAATAAGGACATGTCAGGAACGGAAACGGAGGGGGCTGAAATCACCACAACCGAAGGTGCGTTTATGATGCTGCCGCAGATTTTACCGGAGGGAGCGAAAATAAAAGTGGTGTTTCACAGTACTGCAACAAACACCGACCGCACACTTGAAGCTTTATTCGCTGGTATGGAATGGCCTATGGGAAAGACTGTCACTTACAAGCTATCTATCACTCCGGAATATGAGCTGGATTTTATATCTGAACCGGCAGTGCAGGATGCACACTATGTAATTTACCCCATCAAGATTAAAGCAAAAGATGTCCCGGCCGGAAGTTGGACGATGACTTCTTCCAGTCCAGAAGTAACTCTTCGTACGGATTTGACGGTACTTAACCAGCGCGGTTTCTGGATTGAAGAAGATAAGGGGGAACAGTCCATCACAAGCACGGCCATGGGCGAAGATATTACAGTGTACGCCTTCCTCACGGAAAATGTGACAGAAGAAACGCGAGAGGTAGAGCTTACCCTTCGTCCGACCACTCTGCCTGACGCCAAACCTGCCACCTTTAAGATTTCTCAACACTGTCCGAGCTGGAACGGGGACATTGGCTGCGAACGGTTTGAAGATGGTGATTATCCATGGGGATTCCTGTGGCCCAAAGGCATGAAAATCAAGTATAACATGGAGAATGCAGGTTTGGGCGATTTGATAAGAAATGCACTCTTAAATGCGTATCTTGCGTGGTTTACTGATTATGGTCAATTTATCACTAAGGAAACATGGCTCTTAAGCATCACATCAGTTACAATCAACTACGATGCCATACCACAGGTAGCAGTAGCCAAAGATGAAAACAATGGACTAAAGAACACGTTGGAACTTTATAATTTCAACGGTATAAGTGATGTATCTACTTTGGAAGATATTCTTGAAAATTGGGGTGGCGTACCGGAACAGACCTTGCCGCTGAATCCCGAAGAGTTTGCAGCACGTGCTTGTTCAATGAAAAACAAGTATCACAAGACTACTGAGCAGCAAGGAGGCCAGACTCTTGAAATACCGGTTCTTCCTCAGGATGAGATTACGTGGTACTTGCCGGCCAAAAACGAAGCAATACAGATGGCGGATGAAATCTATCCGTTAAGTGGTGATTATTGGACATCTACCAACTCGTTGGACGAGTATGACAACGAGAATGCCTTCAAGTATATGGCTGGAGGTTCATCGATACTGGAAAGACGCGATGTTAACCTACATGTTCGAGCTGTCCGTAAAAAGCCGTAAAGTTGATAGAAAACACATATCCATAGTACAACCTCTGTTATATATCATGGTATCGCCCGCTTTTAGCGGGCGATAGCCACTACTATATTATCGGCCGGATTTATCTTTATAAAAGAAACCAAGTTATAAACAAAAGAGCTGTGTCGCAAATATACACGTTACGAAATAGTCCCTCCATTTGTTGAAAAGGGTATAGATACATGCCTATGGTATGGGTACGACAACCTATAATGTAGCGCTTTATTGCATACCGAATAATAGGTTATGTAATATATCCCCAACAAACTTTGGGTCGTTATCTGCCGAAACTCTATCGGAGATTTTTGTTAGGGATTTGCTTAATTAACAACCGCTGCCGTCTATGTTGCATGCAGCCCCCTCTGCCGATGGGCGCGATTGCAGCCCGGCCTCTTCGGGAGTGAGCGTGACACTGCCGTCGTCGAGCACAAAACATGGTATGCCCACAGCGCCGGCCTTTTTGACCGGGTCGAAAACAGCATTGTTGTCGCGCAGTTTCAAAAATGCTTTGAGGGCTTTTACATGTTTGCCGATGTCGATTATCTCATATCGGTCGTCGCCTATTACCTGCCGTTCTACATAAGTACAGTCGGGGCAGGTCTCCATGCCATATATTTTTATCATGGTTATATGTTTTTGTCCCTGTTTGGCAGGGGTATATGTCAGATGTCCAAAGATACGAAAAATGGAGCGAAAACAACTCTCCGGACGATATAACGTTACAGCCCCGATGTTTGCCTCATATCAATGCAAGGTTTTTGTAATACGCCTACTGTAATCACGAAAATTCTTTGTACCTTTGGGGAAATTTTTGCAAGCCCGTTGTTACGCTTGTTTTATGGCCGATACGGCTTGTATAACGAGGATTAATAATCGTCATAATATGAATATTTCTTATAATTGGCTGAAAGAGTATCTCGATTTCGACCTCACAGCCGAAGAGACTTCGGCAGCGCTCACCTCTATCGGGCTCGAAACCGGTGGGGTAGAGGAAGTGCAATCTATCAAAGGAGGCCTTGAAGGTTTGGTGATAGGCAAAGTGCTTACTTGCGAAGACCATCCCAACAGCGACCATCTGCATATAACGACAGTAGACTTGGGCAGCGGAGAGCCTGCACAAATCGTATGCGGCGCGCCCAACGTGGCAGCCGGGCAGTATGTGGTAGTAGCCACATTAGGAACGGTACTGTATGATGGAGACCAAAGTTTTACGATAAAGAAATCGAAGATACGCGGCGTGGAGTCTTTCGGTATGATATGCGCCGAGGACGAGATAGGCATAGGCACCTCGCACGATGGTATTATCGTTTTGCCCGAGCCCGTTGCACCCGGAACACCTGCCAAGGATTATTACAATATAAAGAGCGACTATGTCATAGAGATGGACATCACCCCCAACCGCATCGATGCTGCTTCGCATTATGGGGTGGCGCGTGACTTGTCGGCCTACCTGGCACATCATGGCAAACCCTCCCAGCTGAAACGTCCCTCGGTGGATGCTTTCGGTATAGATACTCCCGAGGGTGCCATAGAGGTAGAGGTACGCAATACCGAGGCATGTCCCCGTTATGCCGGCCTGACCATCCGAGGCGTAAAGGTTGCAGAAAGCCCCGAATGGCTGAAAACCCGTCTGCAAAACATAGGATTGCATCCTATCAACAACATAGTAGATATAACCAACTATCTGCTGCATGCCATGTGCCAACCCTTGCACTGCTTCGATTTGAACCAGATAAAGGGCGGCAAGGTGGTTGTACGCACGGTAGAGGAGGGAACGAAATTTGTCACCCTCGATGGTGTGGAGCGCACCCTTACCGACAAGGACCTCATGATATGTAACGCCGTGGAACCTATGTGTATAGCAGGCGTGTTTGGCGGTCTGGAATCGGGTGTGACCGAAAAGACGACCGATATCTTCCTCGAATCGGCCTATTTCAACCCCACATGGGTACGCAAGACTGCCCGTCGCCAAGGGCTCAATACCGATGCCTCGTTCCGTTATGAGCGCGGTATAGACAATAACAACCTGGTATATGTACTGAAACTGGCTGCTCTGATGGTGAAAGAGTTGGCCGGCGGTACGATTTGCGGTGAGATTGTAGATACGCGCCCCGAGGGCTTCCCCCCGTTCCCCGTTACCCTTGCTTATGACAAGGTAAACAAACTCATAGGGAAAGAAATACCTGCCGAAACGGTAAAATCTATTTTGAAAAGCCTCGAAATGGAAATCACCCATGAGACCCCCGAGGCATTGCAACTGCTTGTGCCTACATACAGAGTAGACGTACAACGCGATGTAGATGTTATAGAAGACCTGTTGCGCATATACGGTTATAATAATGTAGAGTTTACCGATGCGCTGCATGCCAATTTGTCGTATAAGACCGTAACAGACCAAAGCCACCATCTGCAAAATATCATATCGGAACAACTGACCGGTTGCGGCTTCAACGAGATTATGTGCAATTCGTTTACGGCCGCTTCGCTTTACGAAGGATGC
>UQMR01000050.1 GCA_900542255.1 uncultured Porphyromonadaceae bacterium | reverse complement strand
TATTCAGATACTTATAAAACAATATTTAGTAACACTCTGAGCGATTATGAACGAGGTGATTTTCTCATACATCAATATTACGAATCGGGCAAATTGTCTATACTATGGGACAAAGATGTCGATTGGTCAAAATATAAAACGTATGATTTAGCACTGAGAGGAACTGACCCATTGACCGATAAGGAACTATTTGAAATTATCTCGAATAACCTATCTAACGGCAATATGAAAAGAGATACCGATAATCCCGATATTATCATAACCATATCAAAAAAAGCAAATGAGAGTATATCATACGCTTATGTCCCTCCAACGAGTAAAGTAGTAACTACCGGGAGCCACACCAAAAGAGTATATAACTGGGTAGGACAATTTCAAGAGTATCGTACCATCAACGATGCAGAAGTCATCAGAGAAGGTGGATATGAAAAAGAATTGGCACAATCTTCAATATTTTATGAAGTCTGCATGTTAGATGCCTCTAAACTCGACAATACCGTTCCTCCTATAATTTATCAATTAAAATACGACTGGACTACCAATAGGAAGATTGATGCCATGAATATCTATAAAAGTCTCTCTTCTTATGTAGAAACACCTATCATGGGAGTACTAAAACCGCAGCACTATCTCATATCCCTTACCAAACCTAAATACAAAACTTATGATAGCGGAACGATTTACTATATACATCCCGAAAGCGAAGCATATATGGAACACGGATTAAGAACAGGCGATCGTATAAAGAAAATAAAGGTAGTACAACATGAATATGCAGAGATACAAACTATAAGAAATAAAAAAAGATATAAGATAAGGCTCTATGGATACTATCCATACTCAGAATTATCTAATTTTAAGGAGTTCTTGCCTTTTGGACTCGTAATCTTACGAACATATTATATTCCTGACGACATATAAAAGACTTATCCTTCCAGCATAAAATAGTTGTGTCAGTATGGCTAAATAGTTATTATTACCATGCTGACACAACTATTTTAGTATTCTCGAAAACAGAAAATTCCAAGCCATTTACAGAACTCTTAGCATCTATTTATTTCCCCAATTTTTAACTCAAACACCATTGTTTGTAATTATTAGCTTTTGCAAGTTCTTAAAATTCTGCCATTCCATAAAATTATACATCATAAATATATAGTACATTCGAATAAATACACTATTCCTATACCGATGATGTATATAGACTACTCTTCGCCCTGCAAAATATGCATGCATTATTTTGCAGGGCATTATACTTTTACTATATTTGTCTTTCCCATCTCGCGCAATTTTTTGCAGGATGGGAGGTATATATTATGTAAAAACAATCAATCAACATTTTGTGTTATGATAAACCAAATAAACCAAACGGCAGCCTACTTGAAGGCTCTTGTGGACTATCGTCCCGAAACAGGTATTATTTTAGGTACGGGTCTGGGGCATCTCGCCGACCATATTACCGACAAAGTGGAAATTCCCTACGAACAGATACCGCACTTCCCCGTATCGACGGTAGAGGGTCACAGCGGCAAGCTCATCTTCGGCCATCTGGGAGATAAAGAGGTATTGGCCATGCAGGGCCGCTTCCACTTCTACGAAGGGTATGACATGAAGCAGGTAACCTTCCCGGTTCGCGTCATGAAAGCAATGGGCATCAAGACGCTGTTTGTATCGAATGCCGCCGGTGGCATGAACCCCGCTTTCAAGGTGGGCGACATCATGATTATCACCGACCACATCAACCTCTTCCCCGAGCATCCGCTGCGCGGCAAAAACTACGAAGAGCTGGGCGCACGCTTCCCCGACATGAGCGAGGCATACTCGAAACGCCTCATCGACAAAGCCGATGAGATAGCCGCCCGCAACCACATCAAGGTACAGCATGGTGTGTATGTAGGTACACAAGGGCCTACGTTTGAGACACCGTCAGAGTATCGCTACTTTGCCCGCATAGGAGGCGATGCCGTAGGTATGAGTACCGTACCCGAGGTAATCGTAGCCCGCCACGCCGGCATGGAGGTCTTTGCCGTATCGGTCATCACCGACCTGGGAGTAGAGGGCATCGTAGAGAAATGCTCGCACGAAGAGGTGCAGAAAGCCGCCAACGCAGCCCAACCGCTGATGACACAAATCATGAAAGAACTTGTAACCGAGTGCTGACGAAATGGAAAACCGTAACAGAACGGAGATAGCCACCCTCGGCGAGTTCGGGCTGATAGAGAGACTTACCGCCGACATGGCACCCATCAACGAATCGACGCGCAAAGGTGTGGGCGACGATGCCGCCGTACTCCACTACGAAGGGCACGAAACATTGGTTACGACCGACTTGCTGCTCGAAGGCGTACACTTCGACCTCACCTACGTACCGCTGAAACACCTGGGGTACAAATCGGCGGTGGTAAACTTCTCCGATATTTATGCCATGAACGGCACGCCGCGGCAAATCACCGTCTCGCTGGGAGTATCGAAGCGATTTTCGGTCGAAGACCTCGAAGAGCTCTACGCCGGCATACGCCTGGCCTGCCAAACGTACGGCGTTGACCTCGTAGGCGGCGACACATCGGCATCCATGACCGGGCTCACCATCAGCATTACCTGCATAGGTGAGGGCATCCCGGGCAAAATAGCTTATCGCAACGGCGCCAAAGAGAACGACCTGATATGTGTAAGCGGCGACTTAGGAGCTGCTTACATGGGGTTGCAGCTGCTCGAACGGGAAAAGCGCGTCTTTGCAGGCGAAAAGGATTTCAAACCGGCTTTCGACAACCGCGAGTATCTGCTCGAACGCCAGCTCAAACCCGAAGCTCGCCGCGATGTTGTGGAGGCCCTCGACAAGGCCGGTATCGTACCCACCTCCATGATGGACGTCTCGGACGGACTATCGTCGGAGCTACTGCACATCTGCAAGCAAAGCCATGTAGGGTGTAGGGTTTATGAGGAACGCATCCCCATCGACTACCAGACGGCCCTGATGGCCGAAGAGTTTAACATGAACCTTGTAACCGCAGCATTGAACGGGGGCGAGGATTATGAACTCCTCTTCACCGTGCCGCTGGCACTACACGAGACCGTGAGCGCCATACCCGGCGTGAAGGTGATAGGCCACATCACAGCGCCCTCACTGGGGTGCTGCCTCATCACACGCGACGGCAACGAAATAGAGTTGCGCGCCCAAGGCTGGAACTCGCTGGCCGAAGAGTAATACGGCACGGCCAATCATTTATAAGGGTGTCTCCCAAAGCCCGACCGCTTTATGGAGACACCCTTATGATTTGTCGATATACCCGAAACAGATGCCGTATTGAAAACAGAGCCCTACAATTTCCCAGGCACTCAATAATCATATACGCCCCTCCCCCTTCGCCTCCTCTATAACTTGTCACGAAGCATCTATGGAACGTATGAAAGACTCTATCGTCTCATTATCTTGAAGCGGTAGCTTCTTCCTCAACCTATACCGGGCCTTCTTTATGGCCTCGCCGCCTACCGAAAGGACTCTCGCCAACTGCTCGTTAGACATTCCTATACAAATATAGGCACACAGGTGCATCTCCTTCTCGGTCAATGACGGAACGCGCTCTTTCAGTTTAACAAAGAATCGGGAATGCACTTGCTCAAAACGCAGCTTGAAAAACTGCCAGTCATCATCGGCACTCATCTGAGAGCGTATCTGGCTTCGTAACACAGTCGCCGTCGAAGGATTTATGTTCCCGGCCTCCCGCTCCATATTTATTCTCTTGTTCAACTCATCGAGCAACCTGTCTTTCTCGGTTATCAAAAGGGCCGACGAAGTTGCCTCCCTGTTTTTACGTTCTATTTCATGCTGGTAATTTTCATTTTTCAGGTACTCGTTTTCCAAGCGCATCGACAGCTCCATGTTTTCAAGCGTCTTCAACTGCTGCTCCATCTCGGCCCGCTTCCGTTTATTCTGCACAAAGGTTATCAGGTAGGCGGCAATCGCAACAACGGCCATCAATACAAGGAGCGATATGACAACATACATCTGCTTCATTGACTTTTCGTATTGCAGCGTTTGTTCATAATGACGTATGCTCTCGCGATTCTCGGCGATTTTTACCTGATTGTACCGCTCGATAACTTTGAGCGAGTCATCGATACTTATATGCTGCGATGTATAATAGTAGGCACTATCCCACATCTGCTTGGAGGCATAAATATCAGACATAATCTTGCAGCCGACGGAATACATCTCAGAAGCACCTATCTCCTTGAAATAATCTATCGCGCCGTACATATGAAACAAAGCCGAGTCCGCCAAATTGTGCTTCAAATAATCACTGGCCAGGTTTATACTTGCCAATGCAAAATTATATTTATCGCTTTGACCTCGCGAAAGCTCATACGCCTTACGCACCAACTCCGACTGTTCTTCCGCATCGCGAGCATACCCCTGCGCCGAGAATAATACCAAGACCATAAACGAAGTATCTTTCTGACACGACTCTGATTGGAGCAATTCATTGAGCAACACATAAGCATCATCTTTTCTATCCAGCATATCCATTGCATCGGCTATCAACAGCCTATTAACCTGCTGCCTGCCGGGCATCTTCAATATTCCTAATAACGAATCGGATTTTTGAAGATATTTCAACGCCTGCTCGGCATCTTCTGCCAAGAGAGAGATATGTCCTAACGAAAATATCGACAATGCAAGGTTCAACGTATCATGGTAAGCCGAAAAGACCTTGACATTATCCTTTACACGCATATAATCCTCTATTTGTTGCCCGTATCCGTTATTTATAGATACATACGATTGCCACAAACGAGCATAATCATACGGCATCCTTACAGAATCTGTTGCCGAGATGGCCTCCTTCAAGATAGTTTTAGCCTCCTGCGTTTCGCCTTTTGCAATAAGCAGATTCGCCCGCCAAAATTGGGTACGCAAGACTTCGGCATCGGGTGCACCATCGAGCTCCGACATTTTCCCCATCTCTACCAAAATTTTCTCCATTTTGGGCAGAGACGAACGGCCTTTCTGTTGCAACAGCTCCATACTATCATTCAACACATCGAACTTCTCATTGACCGACGGCCAATGAGATGCCGAAAAAAGCGGCAAGGAACATATAAGGCAACCGACAACAATGATACATCGCAACATAGCACAAACTCATGGTATATCTCTACGCAAATGTAGATAAAATAGGCGTTATGAACAAGAAAACGACAACTGTCCACTTATTGTCCACTTGCATTATTTGTTTATGCTACGCTTGCCGCTTTATATTTGGCTTGCAATTCTAAAACTATGTAGTATGAAAAATTTATTCCTTATCATCATGGCAGCATGCACACTGCCAATTTGGGCCACAGCCAATGTCAATAACATTGTTACGACACAAAGAGGTCAAGTCCTACAAGTTCCAGACTCGAAACTGAGCAATGTAATAGTGTCTGGCTGCATTGCCGAGATGAATAAAAACGGTGAGACAACTCCTGCTCCCGTTCCCTATAAAAACAACATGCAGCAACAGACGGCAAACGGACAAGCGAGCCTGATTCCCGTAACATTAAAAGCCGAAGGGCAACTTTTAGAAGTGGTATGCTCATATTATTTAATGGACAGGAACAATTACACGTATGGCTCGTTCAACAGTGAGTCCATTACCATAATGGTACCCGAAAGTGGCTCCGATGTACTCATCAGCGCTCCTGTCGAGAATGCTTTATATATGCTTGTCTACCATATCGACCCTACTGTATCGACAGAAGTAAGATGCAACCTCGCCGATGCCACAAATTACATCGGGTTCCGCCCCAAAGACACCAACGGGGAGTTATTGACCTGGCCGGTTTGTGAAAACACCTCCGATGGAGGAGTATCATATATACGAGAGGGGAATATCGTGAATGGCGGGGCCATGACTATCATCTACAACAAGACCCAACGTATATCGACATATCTACTATACTCATATCCTTATATACCCTCAACCTTCGCCAACACCGACATATATTTCGGCGATATATACACCAACCTTACAGAATCCGACTCAGACTACGTCTTTACCAACAGCACTATCCTGGAAAAAACTGATGGCAACATATACACTACCGGTATATGTACCACACCCTTATCGGGCAATAACACCATCTCCAACGATTACACCAACTATGCCTGCTATAATCCGGTGATAGAACCCAGCCCGGCATATGACTCTTACGACCGCGAAAACAATAACATGATTAGTGTTGGCAACTACTACAACGGAGGATTTCTTGTAGGATTCGGAGAGATTGATACCGACTTTGCCAAGGTATGGAGCTCGGGGAATAATGCAAAGGACCCTGATTACCATTGGGGAATCAACTACGAACTGCACGAAACGGACAACTATCACACCAGCACACCTTTTTATATAAGAGAAAACGATGAAAACATCATAGGATACAATCCTATGGAACCACTTTTCGGCAAATGTATCAACAGTGAATCTTTTTTGAACTATACACCGTCGCAGTTGCGTCAAAGCTATGGCTCGGGCCCCGCCTACACCGGTATATATAACCTGATGCTTTACATGCCCGAATATAACATGGCAGCCAGTGAATACTCATACAGTAGCGGTGGATTACTTGGAGACAAACGCCATGCCGATGTTCTCTCTGCAAAGGTTTCTGCAACATACAACGGTGAGACAATCGTCGAGGAGTGTAAGGCCACGGAACTGAACAAAAAGATGGAGTCGTGGTATGGACAACAAAATCCGGCCGGAATACTTGACTTCACCTACAAAAACAGCAACTATACATTGGATAATATAGGGGGCGAAACTACAACCATTTTACACATTGACATGACCCGGGAGGACCTGACGGCTCCCACATTGAGCGGCATACAGGTACAAGACGCCAATGGCAACGTAGGATATTCATTCGAAAGTCCCGAGAATGCCAGACTCTACCTCTCTACCATAGACCTGAACTACAATGAAAACACCGGCAACTTCGACAACTTTACAGCCCCCGAATCTGCAAAGGTCGAATATTCACTGCATGGAAATAACCAGTGGACAGAATTGCCAACCACACAAATAGGATATGAGCTCGACGAATGTTGCGGTTTTATCTTCGAGACCGATTTAAGCACAATTTCAATCTCTGAGAACAACACCCTGTACGACCTGCGTATCACGCTCGGCGATGCCTCGGGAAACACCATGACAGAGACTATAACTCCTTGCCTGAAATTCTCTTCGACAGGGGCCGTAGATGCCACAAAAGCCTCCTTGCAGAAAGAGGTGCGCGAAATCATCTATTTCGACTTGACCGGCCGACGAGTTGTCAACCCGACAGATGGTATCTATATACAATCTATCAAATATGTCGACAATGATGTAGAAAACAGGAAAGTAGTCATCAAGAATAGATAAGGGCTCTGCCATAAAGGCGGCCTGCGTCTTAGGAAGAGACCGACAACATCCTCTGAGAAAGAACGAAATACTCTCGGAGGATGTTTTCTTTTGGGCAACTGTCAAAAGGAGAATAAAAAAGGCGTCCACCGAAGTGAACGCCTTACTTAGTTGCGGGGAAAGGATTCGAACCAATGACCTTTGGGTTATGAGCCCAACGAGCTACCACTGCTCCACCCCGCGATGTTTACGGCTGCAAAGGTAATGCATATTGGCACACAATGCAAGAGTATAGCCCTGTTTTTTGTATTAAAAAATATAAACAACCACACAACAAGTACATAATCAATACTTTACATAAACAGATAGACAAATACAATCATAAAACAAAAGGTGCGATATGCAATAAAAGGCCTACAATAGCTTGGGATTTGTGATAAAAGTATTACTTTTGCGCAACAACAGTTTTACTGTGCAAGCCGCTATGACATAACTGAATAAAATATGTCTGATGCCACGTACCGACATATCGTAGAAGAAGCGCAACGCCTGTTTGCCCAAAAAGGCGTTACCAACACCACGGTCAATGATATAGCCGTGGCTTCGGGGAAAGGCCGCCGCACGATATACACCTACTTCAACAACAAGCAGGAGATATATCAAGCAGTAGTGGCGACAGAAGCCAACCGGATGTACGACCGCCTCCTGGCCGTTGTAAACAAAGAGATGCCGCCGAGTGAAAAATTCGAGAACTACATAGAGGCACGGCTCGAATGTATACGCGAGGTTGTAGAGCGGAACGGCTCGCTGCGCGCCGAATTTTTCCACGATATATGGGAGGTAGAACGTGCCCGCAAAAAGATGTCGATACATGAGCTGGACTTGCTGAAACGCATTTTGGACGAAGGCGTATCGAAAGGCGTATTTATCGTACACGACACCACAGTGGCTGCATTTATCCTGCACAGCGCACTCAAAGGGCTCGACGTACCATATATACTAAACCACTTTGCCAAAGCAGGAGTGGAACGGACGCGAATGCGCAACCTCATCGCCGACTTCCTGCTATACGGCATCATGAAATAGAAAACTGATTATACCAACATACCCCGCCACCCTCTACCGAGGGAAAGGGTTTATTAAAAAACGAATGAATATGAAATTGTTAGAAGGAAAGACGGCTGTCATCACAGGAGCAGCCCGCGGTATTGGCAAAGCCATCGCTTTGAAATTTGCCTCGGAAGGTGCCAACATCGCATTTACCGACCTCGTTATCGACGAGAATGCCAAAGCCACAGAAGCCGAAATTGCCGCATACGGAGTAAAAGCCAAAGGCTACGCCTCTAATGCAGCCAACTATGAGGAGACCCACGCCGTAGTTGCCGAAATCATGAAAGACTTCGGACGGATAGATATCCTCGTAAATAACGCCGGTATCACCCGCGACGGCCTGATGATGCGCATGGACGAAAAACAATGGGATGCCGTGATTACAGTAAACCTGAAATCGGCATTCAACTTCATACATGCCGTTACCCCCATCATGATGCGCCAAAAAGGCGGCAGCATCATCAACATGGCCTCGGTAGTAGGCGTATCGGGCAATGCCGGACAAGCCAACTACTCGGCATCGAAGGCCGGTATGATAGGCCTTGCCAAATCTATCGCCAAAGAGCTGGGCTCTCGCGGTGTACGCGCCAACGCCATCGCCCCGGGATTCATCATCACCGACATGACCGCCAAACTGAGCGACGAAGTAAAAGCCGAGTGGGCCAAACAAATACCCCTGCGTCGCGGAGGTACACCCGAAGATGTTGCCAATGTCGCTACATTCCTCGCCTCGGACCTCTCGTCGTATGTCACCGGGCAAGTAATACACTGCTGCGGCGGTATGAACATGTAAAAAACCATACGATTCCACAAGGCGCGTCGCCACAAAAAAGGCACGCGCCTTTTTTACACCTGCACCATAAGCAGGACACACCCCAAGCAGCTCTCTTTATAAAAACATGGAAGTCATATACGAAGACAATCACATCATCATCGTCAACAAAAATTGCCACGAGATAGTGCAGGGCGATAAAACAGGCGACACCCCGCTGAGCGAAACGTTGAAGGAGTGGCTCAAAAAGAAATACAACAAGCCCGGCAACGTATTTGTGGGCGTTACACACCGGTTAGACCGCCCCGTGAGCGGACTGGTAATCTTTGCCAAAACGAGCAAAGCCCTTTCGAGGCTCAACGAGATGTTCAAGAAAGGCGAGATAAAGAAAACCTACTATGCCATCGTAAAGAACCGGCCGCCCCACGACCAAGGCTCATTGCTGCACTTCCTCGCACGCAACGAGAAAAACAACAAAAGCATCGCCTATGACACGGCACGCCCCGGCACACAACGCGCCGAGCTGAACTACCGCCTGCTGGCTGCCGGCGAGCGATACTTTCTGCTCGAAATAGACCTGAAAACCGGCCGCCACCACCAAATACGCTGCCAACTCGCCCGCATGGGATGCCCCATAAAAGGCGACCTGAAATATGGTGCAGAACGCTCCAATGCCGATGGCGGCATATCGCTGCTGGCACGACGCATAGTCTTCGAGCATCCCGTATCACACCAAATCATCGATGTGGTTGCGCCGGTCCCCGACGAAAAGCTATGGCACGACCTGGAACAAATTGCCAACGCCGCAAGCGAAACCTCAAAATCAGAGAATTGAAAAAGAGGGAGAAAAAGAAAAAAGAAACCATTCGATATAAAAATTAACATTCGAAAACTTGCATTTCACGATACCATATATTACTTTTGTAATACCATAAACGATGAGAATTTCGGGTCGCACTCAAGTAGATTGGGAAACTCATCAAATTTTATGAAATACCGAGAAAAGCTTTGCGCTCCAATGGCGGGCCACACT
The DNA here is from genome assembly GCA_900542255.1 of uncultured Porphyromonadaceae bacterium. Taxonomy (GTDB): domain Bacteria; phylum Bacteroidota; class Bacteroidia; order Bacteroidales; family Barnesiellaceae_A; genus Barnesiella_A; species Barnesiella_A excrementipullorum. The sequence goes on along the minus strand of UQMR01000050.1, from coordinate 6,091 downwards.
TCGAGAGAAGATGCTTAGCACGGTGGATTACAAAGGGGCGGAGGCACTCAAATCCTGTTTTTCGGAGTTTCATCGCATTCTTCGGTGTGACCCTTCTCATAAAGGCATCGACTCCTAGGGGACGATGCCTTACTTGTTATACACACAACAGGGAAACCGATATACGATATACACAGCATGAAACATACCCTTGCATCTCTGCTGCTCACGGCCACACTCGCGGGCTCGGCGCAAAACACAAACTACATCGCCTTAGACGGCACCCCCATAGACCAAGCCTACACCGACAACCGCCCGTACATGGAGATGTACACCCCCGAAAAGCCCTGCGGAGCGGCTATCATAATATGCCCCGGAGGCGGATACCAATATAAAACGATGGACTACGAAGGTCGCAATTTCGCCCCCTTCTTCTGCCAAAACGGCATCACCGTTTTCGTACTCAGCTACACCCTGCCATACGGCAACAGCGCAGCACCCTTGGCCAGCCTCGAAGAGGCCATGAGAGGCATAGCAGGCCACGCCCGGGTATGGGGCATAGACCCGCGGCGGATAGGAGTGATGGGCTCTTCGGCCGGCGGACATCTGGCCACGACACTTGCCACGGCATACCACGCCGATACACAACCGGCCTTCCAGATATTGCTCTACCCCGTCGTATCGATGGACGAGACCATCACCCATGCCGGGTCGCGCACCAGACTGCTGGGCGAAACCCCCGATACCGCACTGATAAGGCAATACTCCAACGAGCTGCAAGTAAAAGCCGGCACACCCCCTGCCTACATCATGGTAAGCCAAGACGACAATGCCGTACCCATAGCAAACAGCCTGCGATACTATAAGGCACTCACCGAAAAAGGAATCCCGGCCGAGTTGCACATCGTACCCACAGGCGGGCACGGATGGGGCTCGCGCGAAACGTTTGCCTACCACGACATGCTGCTCGCCACCCTGCAACAATGGATAGAGACTTATGTAACAAAATAACCGCCGCAGGCAATGCCGCCCGAAACCGCACAACCATACGTTGCCTGACGACGGCACACGACAAACTACCCCAATACGACAACCTACTATTTGCCAACAACAATGATATTCAACGAAAACAACTACGAGACCAGCCGCAGAGGCTGCATTGAGGTAATATGCGGCTCGATGTTCTCCGGCAAAACCGAAGAGCTGATACGCCGCCTCAAACGTGCCAAGATAGCCCGCCAACGGGTAGAGATATTCAAGCCCGCCATAGACAAGCGATACTCAGAAGAAGACATCGTATCGCACGACAGCAACGCCATACACTCTACACCGGTAGACAACTCCCACAGCATATTGCTCATGACAAGCGACGTCGATGTCGTAGGAATAGACGAAGCCCAGTTCTTCGACGACGGCATCGTAGAAGTATGCAGCGAGCTTGCCAACAACGGTACACGCGTCATCGTAGCCGGGTTGGACATGGACTTCCGCCGCATCCCCTTCGGCCCTATGCCCGCCCTGCTCTCCATCGCCGACGACGTAACCAAGGTGCACGCTATCTGCGTCGAGTGCGGCCACATCGCCAACTACTCCTACCGACTTGTCGACAGCGACCGCCGCGTACTCCTGGGCGAGAGAAACGAATACCAGCCCTTGTGCCGCAAATGCTACCTCAAACACGAGAAGGAGAAAGACGCCGAGAACGACACGGCACACACCTGACAACCCTTCTGCAACGACACACAACACACCCTCACAGCACAAAAAGAACAAAACAACCCTACGATACCGCAATACAATGATAGACTACTTCAAGCGACCCTTCACCTTCGACCGCGTAGTACGCATCGTCATTGCCCTCATCATCATTACAGGCATCATACTGCTCATAAACCGGCTCAAAGGCGTGTTGCTGCCCTTCTTCGTAGCATGGCTCATAGCCTATATGATCAACCCCTTGGTAGAATGGAACCAACGCATCATGCGGCTGCGCAAACGCATCATAGCCATCATCCTCACCCTGACCGAGATAACCATAGCACTGGCGGCCATCATCGCACTTATAACCCCTATGATTATCAACGAGACCCAGCACCTCTACCACCTCGCCGCGGTCTACGCAAGCTCTACACACGACATACCCTTCTTCCCGCAAGAACTCCAAGAAATCATCAAAAATTATATATCGCTCGAAAATATAGGCGCACTACTCAGCCGCGAACAGTGGAGCGAACTGGGCCGTAACGCACTCACACAAGCCTACAACCTGTTATCCTCGTCGATACACGGCCTCATCACCATCATAAGCTGGGGCATCGTCCTGCTATACGTATTCTTTATCCTGCTCGACTACGACAACATCATCAACGGCTTCGGCCGCCTCATTCCCCGCAAATACCGCAAGCCCATATTCAGCATAGGAAACGACGTGAAAGAGAGCATGAACCGCTACTTTCGCGGACAAGCCCTCGTGGCAAGCATCGTAGGCATACTGCACTGCATAGGATTTCTCATCATAGGGCTCCCCATGGCCATACCGCTGGGACTCCTCGTAGGCCTGCTCAACATGATACCCTACATGCAAATACTCAGCTACATCCCCGCCGCCCTACTCTGCGTCATAGGAGCAGCCGATACAGGAAGCAACTTCTGGCTGCTCGCCGTATGCACCCTTGCCGTATATCTCACCGTACAAGTAATACAAGACGGATTCCTGGTACCCCGCATCATGGGTAACGTCACCGGGCTCAACCCCGCCATCATCCTGCTGTCGCTCTCGATATGGGGCTCGCTCCTGGGCGTTATAGGCATGATAATAGCCCTACCGCTCACCTCCCTGCTGCTCTCATACTACCGGCACTACATTATCATGCCCGATGAAGAGAAAGAAAATGGCTCTGCAAACAGCAAGGAATGAGCCGATTAATATTTGTTAACAGAATAAATCGCGCCATAATTTTGCAGATATAAATATAAACAATACCTTTGCAACGCTTTTAGAGGAAAGCACTACTGATGATTCGCTAGCTCAGCTGGTAGAGCACAACACTTTTAATGTTGGGGTCCTGGGTTCGAGCCCCAGGCGGATCACAGAAGAGCGGTTATCCCACCCGGGTAACCGCTCTTACTTTTATCCCCCCATTCCGACAGGCACACACAGCCCCCGCCCGCCGCATAGCAACAAACCTCCCGCACACAGCTCGCCCCGCCACACGGCGCGACACAGCTAGCACGCAACCAAGACACCCGCAGCACAAATCACCCAACAGCCCGACGGCACTATCCCGCCATACAGGCCGAGGCAAACAATGCACCCGCACAATTCGCCCACCCGCCATATCGCATGCGACGAAAAACTGAGAGCCACCGCACACATCGCAGGCAACCGCCCCGACAGTGCAGCACAACAAGGAGCAGGGCTCCCAAAACAAGTACAACGAGAGAAGCCACAGACCAACCGAATCTACACCTCTTTCCGCCATAAGAAGAATACTCCCTCTCTGCCGAGGCGATACCGCCCCTACGCCTGCGCCCACCCTTTACTGCCCTGCAATCACCTAAAAGAGAGACAACAAAAAAGAGCATCGCGCAAGCGATGCTCTTACCAACTAAGAAGGGTGGAAGATGGGAGTCGAACCCACGACACCCGGAACCACAATCCGGTGCTCTAACCACTGAGCTACATCCACCATTTCAAAAGCGATGCAAAGGTAACTTCTTTTTTCGTATTCTCCAAACTTTCTCCCGCATTTTTCAGAAAATTCTTGTATAAAAACCTTCTGCCACGCCTCATACCCTAGCCAACACCCCTCGCAGCTCTTTTTCCAGAAAGAGAAAAATCCACATAACTCCTTTCCATTACAAAGTCTCACACTGCTGCTACACCCTCTTTTCTCGTTCAATAGCGAGGATAAATAATCGTATCTAAACCATATCCAATGCAGCTATATATCTGCATAACATTTCCACATATAAAACAAGAGTATGAGAAGAGAATAAAATATCTCTGCGAATGAGATATAATGCATATCTTTGGATAAGATAGGATGCGGCTCGGCATAGCCAAACCGAAAACTTTGTTTCCGGTTGTCTCGACACTCGCCTTTCACTATCTTTGTAATATGAGTGACTGACAAAAGCAGGCAACAGTATATGAAAATAAATAATTTGCTGAATGCTAAATCGAGGGTGGAATTAAGGGAATGGCTGCTACAAAACCACGACAAGGAGACAGAATGCTGGGTGGTGGTGAAACGCGGCAGACCCACTGACGACTGCACATTTTGGTATGTCGATGCCGTGGAAGAGGCTCTCTGCTTCGGTTGGATAGACAGCACCACTAAAAAAATTTCCGACGGGGTGACGGCTCAAAAGCTCTGTCCCCGAAAATCACGCAGCCAATGGTCGGAGCTGAACAAGGAGCGGTGTCGCAGGATGGAACGGATGGGACTGATGACCGATGCCGGGAGAGCCTTGCTGCCAGACATGACAGACACCGGCTTTACCATTGACTCTGATATTCTGCATGAATTGCAATCCGACCCCACGGTATGGAAAAACTTCTGCCAACTGCCGGAACTTTACAGACGCGTAAGAATAGATACCATACAAATAAAAAGACGCCAACCGGAACTTTTCAGGAAACGGCTGGACAAACTGATTGAGAACACGCGCAAAGGCATCCTTTACGGCGAATGGAACGACAACGGCCGATTATAAAGCCACCATGAGATAGTCTCATTTCATAACATCACTTCAATAACCCTTCAACCTCTCCACAACACAAATTACAACTCCTTTTTTTGCATCATTAATACCACATAAAGCAACATGGATAAAGCAATGCCATACACCATACGGCCCTTGAAGCCCGACGAAACGCCTTTACTGAGAGATTTTCTTTATGAGGCAATCTTCATCCCCGACGGAATGGAAGCTCCTCCGCGAGACGTGATTGATTTACCGGAGCTGAAAATATACATCGAAGATTTCGGCACGAAAAGGGACGATTATTGCTGGGTAGCAGATTATAATGGCAAAGTTATAGGTGCCGTATGGACAAGAATTATGCACGATTATGGCCATGTAGACGACACTACCCCATCACTTTCTATATCTCTATACAAAGAATACCGAAACCAAGGCATCGGCCGCCGACTGATGGAAACGATAATCAGAGAGCTGCAAGAGAGGGGTTACCGCCAAATATCACTTTCAGTACAAAAAGCCAATTACGCTGTGGGCTTGTACCTCAAACTCGGATTTACAATTACACAGGAAACCATGGATGAGTATATTATGGTAAAGAAAACAGAGGAACCGCAACCTAAATACAAAATGCGTTCACTCGAAGAAAAAGACATTCCCGAAATGCAAAATCTATTTCGTTCTACCATTCTAAATATCAACATCCGGGACTACACTCAGGAAGAAGCAGAGGATTGGACATCTTGTATAGACAGTGCCAAGCTGAAAAACTTACTCTCTCAACATCGCTTTATAGGAGCGTTCGATGACAATGACCGCATGATAGGCTACTCGTCGATGAACGAAGAGGGATATTTACACTCTCTGTTCGTACATAAAGATTGGCAAGGAAAAGGTGTAGCTACCCAACTCCTTCACAGAGTAGAACATATAGCTATGCAATTTAGAGTTACTGAAATAACCACAGAAGCAAGCCTGACGGCACGACCGTTTTTTGAGAAAAAAGGATACACGGTTATAAAAACTCAGAGACAGAAAGCCAACCGACTGAGACTTACAAATTTCTTGATGCACAAATCATTGAAAGAATGACTACCGATAGCACACGGCAGCATAAATCATGGCGCGGCAAATACAGGAACAGCACGGCAGGCAGATACGCAAATCTTCAAGGAATACATAATCGGGAACTTGAAGCCAAAGACAGGGAAATTTCCCGGCTTAACACCTTGCTTGAAAAGGCATTCAAGTGGTTTCCGATGCTTAAAGAGATGCTGAGAATGGAAAAATTGTGTGCTACCATCGGATTCACCAAAGAAATGATAGAGAGCCTCTTGACAAAGAAAGAAGCCATACAATGTAGTGGCAAAATTTATTCCGAAGAACACAGGTGGAAATTTGACAT
>UQMR01000049.1 GCA_900542255.1 uncultured Porphyromonadaceae bacterium | reverse complement strand
GGCTGTCGGGAAGAGTCTCCCCGTCGCTGTTTATCGGAGCTGTCGGGGCTGCCGGTTCAGCCGGGCCAGTATTTGCCGTGGTACGAGGTGTGGCTGCAACATCCCGTTCCGTATGATGTTGTGTGTATTCTTCTTCCTCCTCCTCCGAGAATCCGAGAGCTTTCAGTGATTTCTTAAAGAATGACATGTCTTCAATCGTTAGAATAATATTATTGAGGTTTTACGACCGAGCCTTTCCGTTTCCGCCCGTTGATAAGTATCGACATCGGCTTGTCGAAGCACACCATCCGCAGGTGTTCCGATTCGTAGGCCGCCGGTTGCGCATCCAGGTACTCTTCGTCATAGACATCAGTGCCGTCAAAAGCATTCACCGTAAAGTATCCCACCCCAAAGGAGGTAAGATTTTGGAAAAAGTGCGTGCCTTGGCTCGGTTCTATGCGGTAGTTTTCCAGCACTACCTCAACGATGAGGCGGGCTCCCGATATTTGGGGCCATTTCACCGGTATGCCCAGCGCGCTGTCCGACGAGCCCCACCGTCCCGGTCCTATCAGGATGTAAGGCTCTTCGCGCTCGGTAAAGGTACGATTTATTTTTTCTATCTCCTCGGCAATCACCCCATTATTTGTGTGGTCGAAGTGTTTTGTCTTCACATACAACACATGGCGTATGTTATTCATGCGTCCGTGCCCGAGTGCCATGTTGCTGCGCAAGAAGAGTTCTTTGTCATCGATGCGCGAAAGGTCGTCGTGCAGCATCTCCTTCGTATCTACGATAGGGCGCATCTGCAACCAGTAGATTTGTCCCTTAGTCCCGCTGTCGGGCAGGTTGCCGGTAAATTCTATCTCCACCGGGCGACCCATCTCGCGGCTGCCTATCGACAGCATCGTATCTATCACCTTGGCCAGCGGATACGATTTGTTCTTCAACACATTGGCAAACGTAACCACCTTGCGGCCACCCTCATAGTAGCCGTCATACAACATGTTGTCGTTATAATCGTAAGTCGATACCACCCGTCGTACGGCGCCATCCTTGTCGGCAATCCTGATAGGGAGGTCCAAGAGATTGAATCCGTCGTTTACCTCAAACTGTTGGTAAGCCGTCTCCGTATCCAACGCATAGAAACTCGTTTGCGTATCCCGTAAGGCAAGGTCTATCGTACTTGTTTGCAGTATCTTGTCCGGATGTTTGGGCGAGAAGCGCAAGCTGCGTCCTCCATCGACGATATATTTGCCCAGTCCTACGGCAAGGCTCACCACGCCATCCTCCGTCTTCTCCTCGTTGAGCGGGTAATAGTTGAGCGAGCGACCCACACCCGAGAAAGTAGGGTAGTAGCGCGTACCATATTGCCGCCCTACGACCTCTTGCAAGATGACCGCCATCTTCTCCTGGTCTATCAGGTTCGATGTCGCCGTCATATAAGCCTTGCTGTCGGCATAGAAGACCGAGGCGTATACCCCCTTCACAGCCTTGCACATCAGCTGCAACATCACATCCTTATCCTTGATGTTGGGTATCATGTACGTCGAGTATATTCCCGCAAAAGGCTGGTAGTGCGAGTCTTCCAGCAAGCTCGACGAGCGTATGGCAAGCGGGTTTTCCAGCAAGTCGGCCAGCGAGCGCAAGTCCTTTTTCACCCGGTCGGGCAGTTTGGCCTCCTGAAAACGCCGCAGAATCTCATCATCGGGCGCCCCCGACAACGCAATTTGGTAGAGCTTGTTGTTCTCCATAAACTCATCGAAGACATCGGTACACAAAGCCACCGTCCGCGGCACCTCCACGCTCACACCCTCTATGTTGTCCAGGACCGGATTGCGTATGATAAGCTGGTCGATAAAAGCCAATCCGCGCCCTTTTCCGCCCAAAGACCCCTCGCCGATACGGGCAAAGTTCGAGTAGCGGTCAAACCTGTCGCGCAAGAAAATGGCTACCACACCGCGGTTTTTCATCTTGCGGTAGCGTACGATGGTATCCGTGATGATTTGCCGCACCTTGGGGGCATCGCCCTGCTTGTCGAAGTGCAGTCGCGCCAGCACCTCGGCTATCGAGAAAAGCGCCCGCGAATAGAGCCATCGCGAAATATCGTTACGCGACGAATGGTATAACAGCGAGTCGTCGGGAATATCCCGTAACCCATACTGCAACTCCCGCAAGTTGGCTATTCTGGCAATAATCTCACCCGTATAAGGGTCGGTAAACTCAAAGTCGCCGAAGCCGAAATTCCGCTTTATCGTCTCCCCCAAATCTATGGGCAGCTTGGGCGAGTTCTTGTCGAGAAACGAAGCACCCAGCCGCGACACATCATGTTCAAGACCCTTTTCCGACGATTGTATGATAATAGGCAAGTATGGGTCATGCTGGCGCACATACTCGCAGAATTCCAGGCCCGCACGCGCATCCATCACCCCCTCGCGAGGAAATCTTACATCCGATATAACCCCCAGAATCTTGTTGCCATAACGGTTATACATATCCGTAGCCTCCTCATAGCTTCGAGCCAGCAGCACCTTGGGACGGCCGCGCATACGCAACATACGCTCATGGTCATTGAGAGCCTCGGTAGAGAAAATACGCGACTGAGATACAAGGAACTTATACAAATGGGGCAGAATCGACGAGTAGAAGCGCGTAGAGTCCTCCACCAGCAATATACCCTGTACGCCCACCTCTCCTATATCATAGGCCGCATTCATCTTATCCTCAATCAACTTGATGATAGCGAGCAGTACATCGGCATTACCCAGCCAGCTGAACACAAAGTCCACCCCCCGCAAGTCTTCATTCTCTATACGCAGCGAGAGCTCCCGCGAAAACGGAGCCAGCACCACTATATATATGTACGGATATTTGCTCCTGATTTCCCGGGCATGCATAAACGTCTCGGAGCAATCCACCCCCGGCATCATGATAACCAGGTCGAAGTGCCGGGCCGACAAGAAATCTATCGCCTCCTCGGCCGTCTCAACCTGCGTCACGCGCGGCGGCGAGCTCAGGCTCAACGATACATATTCCGAAAAAATCTGCTCCTCTACACGCCCGTCCTCCTCCAAGGTAAAGGCATCATAGCGGCTTGCAACAAGCAAAACCTCATGCACCCGTCGCTGCATAAGACTCGCAAAAGAGACATCTCTCAGCCTGAATTCTATTGCGGGGGAAGTATTCTCTGCCATTTCTATCAGTCGATGTTGGCATTTCGCCAAATAATACTTTTTTAACGCTCAAATTTACGAAGAAAAATTTGTTTATTCGACAATCTCCATCTACATTTGTACAACCTATTGCGTCATAATACATAAGACGCTACAATATTAATCTTTAAAACTAATACAATGGACATTAACAAAATCATGGCTTCTTTGCAAGCCAAACATCCCGGCGAGCCTGAGTTCTTACAGGCCGTACACGAGGTTCTTCTCTCCATCGAGGAGGTCTACAACCAACACCCCGAATTTGAAAAAGCAAAAATCATAGAGAGGCTTGTCGAGCCCGACCGCATATTCACATTCAAAGTACCCTGGGTCGACGATAACGGCGAGGTACAAGTAAACATCGGTTACCGCGTACAATTCAACAACGCCATTGGCCCGTACAAAGGCGGCGTACGCTTCCACGCATCGGTCAACCTCTCCATCCTGAAATTCCTCGGTTTCGAGCAAACATTCAAGAACGCTCTCACAACCCTGCCCATGGGAGGTGCAAAAGGCGGTTCCGATTTCAGCCCCCGCGGTAAATCCGATGCCGAAATCATGCGTTTCTGCCAAGCATTCATGTTAGAGTTGTGGCGCCATGTAGGTCCCGACATGGACGTTCCCGCCGGCGATATAGGCGTAGGCGGCCGCGAGGTCGGATACATGTTCGGCATGTACAAGAAACTCACCCGTGAGCACACCGGTACATTCACAGGCAAAGGCCTCGAATTCGGCGGTTCGCTCATCCGTCCCGAAGCTACCGGTTTCGGCGGTCTCTATTTCGTAAACCAAATGCTCCAAACCAAGGGCATCGACATCAAGGGCAAACGCATCGCCATCAGCGGATTCGGTAACGTAGCTTGGGGTGCTGCAACCAAGGCTACCGAGCTCGGTGCTAAGGTTATCACCATATCGGGTCCCGATGGTTATATCTATGACGAAAACGGTGTTAGCGGCGAGAAGATTGACTACATGCTCGAGCTCCGCGCTTCCGGCAACGATATAGTAGAACCCTATGCAAAGAAATACGGTGTGCCTTTCTTCGCAGGTCGTCGTCCTTGGGAGCAACCTTGCGACATCGCACTGCCTTGCGCCACCCAAAACGAGCTCGCCGAAGAAGATGCCCGCAAGCTCATCGAGAACGGCTGTATCTGCGTAGGCGAAATCTCCAACATGGGATGCCGTCCCGAAGCCATCGACCTCTTCATTGCCAACCGCATCATGTACGGCCCAGGTAAGGCTGTCAACGCCGGAGGTGTAGCAACATCAGGTCTTGAAATGACGCAAAACGCTATGCACATTGCATGGACAGCTCGCGAAGTAGACGAGAAGCTCCACCAAATCATGAGCGACATCCACGACCAATGCGTTAAATACGGTACCGAGCCCGATGGTTACATCAACTATATGAAGGGCGCCAACATTGCCGGTTTCATGAAAGTAGCCCGCGCAATGCTCGGCCAAGGCATCATCTGATACCCATCTTCTCATAGCCGATATGCCGGAAACACCCGGCATATCGGCTAAATTAACCCTAACCTTAATTTTAGTCCCGACAACTCCTTTCCCTGTCGTACGACTTCTTAAATACAACGTATCATCTTCAAAAAAAATAGTATGAAAAAGCACAATTTTTATGCAGGCCCCTCCATCCTGAGCCAGTACACCATCGAAAAAACAGCCGAAGCCATTCACGATTTTGCCGGCATGGGACTCTCCATCCTCGAAGTATCCCACCGCAGCAAGCAATTCCAAGCCGTGATGGATGAAGCACAAGCATTAGTAAAAGAACTCCTCGAAATACCCCAAGGCTACGAAGTAGTATTCCTCGGCGGCGGCGCAAGCCTCCAATTCTGCATGGTACCCTACAACCTGCTCGCAACCAAGGCCGCCTACCTCGACACAGGTACATGGGCCAATAAAGCCATCAAAGAAGCCAAGCTCTTCGGCGAAGTCGACGTAGTAGCCTCATCCAAAGCCGACAACTACACCTACATACCCAAAAACTACCAAGTTCCCGACGATGTAGACTACTTCCACATCACGACCAACAATACAATCTATGGAACCGAGATGCGCTACGACCCCGACGTAAAAGTACGTATGGTAGCCGATATGTCCAGCGACATATTCTCCCGTCCTGTCGACGTATCAAAATACGACCTCATCTATGCCGGAGCACAGAAGAACCTGGCACCGGCCGGAGTAACACTCGTCATCGTTCGCACCGATGCCCTCGGCAAGGTAGAGCGCACCATACCCACCATGCTCAACTACCGCACCCACATCGAGAAAGGTTCCATGTTCAATACACCCCCCGTATTACCCATCTTCTCGGCTCTCCAAACACTGCGCTATTACAAAGAGATGGGCGGCGTAAAAGCAATGGAGAAGCTCGACCTCGAGAAAGCAGCCATCCTCTACGACGCCATCGACAACAGCCGCATGTTCGTAGGTACGACAGCCGTTGAAGACCGTTCTATCATGAACGTATGCTTCGTTATGAAACCCGAGTACAAAGAGCTCGAAGCCGAATTCATCTCCTTCGCCGACGCCCGCGGCATCGTAGGCATCAAAGGCCACCGTTCGGTAGGCGGATTCCGCGCATCGCTCTACAACGCCCTTCCCAAAGAGAGCGTCGAAGTACTCGTACAAGCAATGAAAGATTTCGAAGCACAACACTAAAACCAAAGCCATGAAGATACTTGTTGCTACCGAGAAACCCTTTGCTGCCGTTGCAGTAAAAGGCATACGCGAAGTCATAGAAGGCGCAGGCGCCGAGCTTGTGCTCCTCGAAAAATACACCGATAAGGCCCAGCTGCTCGCCGCCGTAGCCGATGTCGATGGCATCATCGTACGCAGCGACATCATCGACGCCGAGGTAATGGACGCCGCTCCCAACCTCAAAATAGTAGTACGCGCCGGAGCCGGATACGACAACATCGACCTCCAAGCCGCCACAGCACACGGTATATGTGTCATGAACACACCCGGGCAAAACTCCAACGCCGTAGCCGAGCTGGCATTCGGCATGATGGTAATGATGGCGCGCAACCTCTATAACGGCACCTCCGGAACCGAGCTCAAAGGCAAAACACTCGGCATACACGCCTTCGGGCAAGTAGGCCGCAATGTAGCCCGCATAGCCAAAGGCTTCGGCATGGACGTATATGCCTACGACCCCTATTGCCCCGCCGAGGCCATCGAGGCAGCCGGCGTAAAAGCCCTCGCAACCGTCGAGGAGCTCTATCGCACCTGCCAGTACATCTCATTGCACATACCCGCAACCGACGAGACGAAAAAATCCATCAACCACAACCTCACCTCGCTCATGCCCAAAGGCGCCATGCTGGTCAACACAGCCCGCAAAGAGGTCATCGACGAAGAAGATTTGGTACGCATCATGGAAGAACGTCCCGATTTCCGTTACGTCACCGACATTGCCCCCGCCAACGCATCCCTGTTAGCCGAGAAATTCCCCGGCCGCACATTTGCAACCCCCAAGAAAATGGGCGCACAGACAGCCGAGGCCAATATCAATGCCGGAATAGCCGCCGCACACCAAAGCATAGGCTACCTGCGCGACGGTATCGACAAATTCCGGGTAAATAAATAAGGATATTTATAAGTTTATTTTATATGGTAATATGAGCCGCCTCTTTTGTGAAAAAGAGAGCGGCTTTTCCATTTCATAGAGACACACAACCATACAACCTCATCCTCCGGCTATCCCCCATACAGCATTCCACATCGGGCCATTATCACAAGAGCACCCCCGCCACCCCCATTCCCCGGCGCACCCCCCGCCACCCGCCGCAGGCCGTCAAATCCCGCCGATGGTAAAAAACTCTATCCTCCCGCAGGAAAATACCTCCATAATAGCTATCTTTGCACCCAATATTCATACAATTATTACAGATGAAAATAGAACAACTCATAGCATCGGCCACCGCAAAGGCCGTAAAGGCACTCTACGATGCCGACGTAGATGAAACCCTCTGCACACCCCAGAAAACCCGGAAAGAGTTCCAGGGCAACCTCACCGTAGTAGTATTCCCCTTTCTCAAAGCCTCGCACCGCTCTCCCGAAGAGACCGCACAAGCCATAGGCACCTATCTGGCCGACAACGAGCCGGCCGTAGCCGGCTTCAACGTCATCAAAGGCTTCCTCAACCTCACCATCGCACCCGCATATTGGTCGCAGCTGCTCCATGAAATAGACGCGCAAGACAACTACGGTAGGGTAGAAGCCACGGCCGACGCCCCTCTGGTAATGATAGAATACTCCTCACCCAATACCAACAAGCCCCTCCACCTTGGCCACGTACGCAACAACCTCTTAGGATACAGCCTCGCCTGCATCATGCAAGCCAACGGCTGCCGCGTCGTGAAAACAAACATAGTCAACGACCGCGGCATCCACATCTGCAAGTCCATGCTCGCATGGCAAAAGTGGGGCAACGGCGTCACCCCGCAGTCAGCCGGCAAGAAAGGCGACCACCTCATAGGCGACTTTTATGTCCTCTTCGACAAGCACTACAAAGCCGAGGTAGCCGCCCTCATGGAAGAAGGCAAGACCAAGGAGGAAGCCGAGGCCGCCTCACCCCTCATGGCCGAGGCTCGCGAGATGCTGCGCCGTTGGGAAGCCGGCGATGAGCAGGTACGCAGCGTATGGCGCATGATGAACGATTGGGTATACGCAGGCTTCGACGAAACATACCGCCGGCTGGGCGTAAACTTCGATAAGATATATTACGAAAGCGAGACCTACCTCGAAGGCAAGGAAAAAGTCCTCGAAGGCCTTGCCAAAGGCATCATGTACCGCAAGGAAGACGGCTCCGTATGGGCCGACCTTACAGCCGAGGGGCTCGACGAGAAACTCCTCCTCCGCAGCGACGGCACCTCCGTCTACATGACACAAGACATCGGCACCGCCAAGTTGCGATACCAAGACTATCCCATCGACAAGATGATATACGTCGTAGGCAACGAGCAAAACTACCACTTCCAAGTCCTCTCCATACTCCTCGACAAGCTCGGGTTCAAATGGGGAAAAGACCTTGTACACTTCTCCTACGGAATGGTAGAACTCCCCGAAGGCAAAATGAAAAGCCGCGAAGGCACCGTAGTCGACGCCGACGACCTCATGGACGAGATGGAGGCAACAGCCCGGGAAACATCCGCCGAATTGGGTAAACTCGATGAGTGCACCCCCGAAGAGGCACGCGAAATATCGCGCATCGTAGGAATGGGAGCCCTCAAATACTTTATACTCAAAGTGGACCCCCGCAAGAACATGACCTTCAACCCCAAAGAAAGCATCGACTTCAACGGCAACACAGGTCCCTTCATCCAATACACCTACGCCCGCATCTGTTCGCTCCTGCGCAAGGCCGCCGATGCAGCCATAGATTATCGTCACATCGACACATCGGCAGTAACCCCCGTAGAAAAAGAGACCGACCTCATACAGCGGCTGGCCGCATATCCCGCCACCGTAGCCGAGGCAGGCCGCACATACAGCCCCGCGCTGATAGCCAACTACGTCTACGACCTTGTAAAAGAGTACAACCAATACTACCACGATTACTCCGTCCTGCGTGAGGAAGACGAGGCCGTGCGAGCATTCCGCATCATGCTCTCGGCCAACGTAGCCAAAGTCGTAAAATCAGGCATGGCCTTACTCGGTATCGAGGTACCCACACGCATGTAAGCACATCCATACAGAATCCATCATAGCGGGAGCCGCAGGAAATGCGAAGCTCCCGCTATTCTTTTCCACCGGTATAAAAATCATAAAACAAAGTGAGAAACCTATAATTAAGCACCTTATTACACAACCAGTCGTGAGATTTCATTAACTTTGCAACTTCAATGTATATTGGCCGATTTCCGCTTTTCGCGCCAAGCATCTATAAACTATTTCATAACACTATGCAAGGACGTTCGTTTCTCAATTCCATCCCCCCGGTAACACTCAACCTCATCATCATAAACTTCATCATGTGGGTTGCCACCCTCGTCATCGGTACCGACCCCATTACAGGGCAGTACAGGCTCGTCGAGTGGCTCGGAATGCACTATTGGCAAGCCGAAAACTTCAATGTGGCACAACTCATCACCTACATGTTCATGCACGACCCATACAGCCTGTCGCACGTCTTCTTCAACATGTTCTCAGTCTTCATGTTCGGCCGGCTCTTAGAGCAAGTATGGGGAGGCAAGCGCTTCCTCTTCTACTACATGACCACCGGTATCGTGGCCGGTCTGGTACAACAAGTAGCATGGCACTTCGAGTTCGGCAGTCAGATAGCAGAAATGTCCCTCTATTACAGCGGCCGCGAAGTCGCCCAGATGCTCAACGGGTTAGTCACCATCGGAGCCTCCGGAGCCGTCTTCGGCATTCTTCTGGCATTCGGTATGCTATTCCCCAACATGCCCCTCTACATCTTCTTCATTCCCATCCCCATCAAAGCCAAGTGGTTCGTTATCTTCTACGGCCTTCTCGAGTTATGGCTCGGCATCAGCGGCAGCATGGACAGCGTGGCACACTTTGCCCACTTGGGAGGAATGCTCGGCGGCATCATACTCATTCTATATTGGAGAAAAAAAGGAATAGGCAATGGCTTCTATTATTGATAATATCAAGGCCGGCTTCGCAAGAGGTACACTCCTCGTCCGCCTCATATACCTCAACGTGGCCGTATTTTTGCTGGTACATCTGGTCGCCGTTATACTCACGCTCTGGAATATCCATCCCACGGCATGGATGGCCTACATAGACCTGCCCTCCGATATCGGAGAGCTGTTGCACCGACCTTGGACACTCCTCACCTACATGTATGTCCACTACGATGTATGGCATATCCTCTTCAATATGCTCTGGTTCTATTGGTTCGGCAACATATTCCTCCAATACTTCACCCCCAAGCAGATGGGAGGCCTCTATCTCCTCGGCGGTTTGGCAGGAGCCCTGTTCTATGTAGCAGCCTACAATATCTTTCCCTACTTTACCGACAAGCAAGGCATGATGTGCGGTGCATCGGCAGCTATCATGGCCGTAGTGCTGGCCATCACGGTACGGGTACCCGACTATAAGGTCAATCTGCTCTTCCTCGGCGCCGTATCACTCAAATACATAGCCGCCGTTACCATACTCATAGACCTTTTCAGCATGACATCGGCCAACGCCGGAGGGCACATCGCACACATAGGAGGCGCCGTCATGGGCATTCTCTTTACCCAGTTCTGGAAACGAGGCAAAGACCTTACCCGCCCTGTAAATGCTGTTATCGACGCCATCGTCACACTATTCTCCCGTCCGCGCTTCAAGGTACACAGGCCGCCCCATACAGCATCGTCGCATTCAACGGCATCGAGTCATCGTCGCCCCGAAAGCGACTACGAGTACAACGCCCGTAAAAAACGCGAGATGGAGGAGATAGATACCATTCTCGATAAAATCAAGAAATCGGGATATTCGGCCCTCACCGAAGAAGAGAAGAAACGACTCTTCGACGCCGGCAAAAAAAACTGACCTGCACATGAAAATCATCCGCAACATACTGGCCGCAGTGATATTGCCCGTCAATATCATCACGGCAGTACTCGCTCTCCTTGCGGCCTACGGCGAATATATCTCGCCGCAACTAACCCCATACCCGGCCCTGTTGGGCTTGGCCTTTCCCATAGTAGTCGCCGTCAACGCACTCTTCATATTCGTGTGGATTTTCGTCAAGCCCCTCTTCCTGCTCCTGCCGCTGCTCACGACACTTGCCGCCGCACCCGCCATCTGGAAATATACCCCCATCCACTTCGGCGACTACATCGACGACAACCGGCCCGGCTTTACGCTACTCAGCTACAACGTATACTATTTCAGCGATATAGAGAAAGAAAACAACCCCGATGCCGAGCTCCCCGAGTACAACCGCACACTGCAAAACATCCTCGACGCCGATGCCGACATCGTCATGGCACAAGAAGCCCCTCTGCCGCAAAATGTGAAGTGGCGCAAAGTCACCGACGGCCAATTACGGCAGCTCTATCGCCGCTATCCCTATTATGTCAACGGCAAAAACAGCTTTGTACTCTCCAAATACCCCATCGAGACAATCCTCGATACACTCTATTCCACCTCCGCATCTACACACGTAAGCCGGGTCGACATCAATGGCAATAAAGTGACACTCTTCAATAACCATCTCGAATCTATCGGTCTCGACCAAAACGACAAAGACACCTACCGCGAGATAACAGCCCAGCCAGACAGTATCAAGAGCAACTTGCAGAATATAAAGCAAATGGCGCGAAAGTTCGTCAACGCCTTCGAGGTACGTGCGGCACAAGTGCAGTATGTCGACTCACTGGCCAAGACCATAGGCGGCAACATCATCATGAGTGGCGACATCAACGACACCCCCAACTCATACGCATACCGCATCCTTGCCGGCCATCGCAACGACGCCTATCTGCAATACGGTTGCGGCCCCGGTTTTACCTATCGCTCCAACCGCATGTGGGTGCGCATCGACCACGTCATCTACGAAGGCGACTTCACGGCCCGCTACATCCGGTTAGGCAAAACCCGTAGCTCCGACCATTTCCCCCTCTTCGTGCGTTTCGACTGGCTTTGATTGATGCTCCGCATCCATTCCACAACCGTACTCATCCCATAGCCCCCCGTGGCAGCCGCTACGCTCGTCTGTCGTATAGCCTTGCCTCCTTCCATAAGCATCGCATACGATAAACTCCGCAAACCCTTTGCCAAGCAACTCCCAATATGGTAACATAAAAAGAGTGAGCCGCAAAAGATAGCTGCTCCCCGCCTTTATATCTATACAAAAAAGGCTGTGCCTTTTGAGGCACAGCCCATAGAAAGTGTATAGCAAATATTGTAAAGCTACTCTATCATAGCAGAGTGAGCTTTCACAACCGGGAGGCCAATCCCACCCCCCGGTTGCGGTTATCATCAATGTCTTACCACGATTTTGTGCGTCTTCATACTCTCACCGCAGCGCACTTGCAGCAGATATATACCTTGCTTGCAGTTAGCTACGCCAATCGTGTTTTCGCCGTTAGCCTCTTGTATAAGCATACCGTCGATAGAGTAGAGGGCAGCCTTGTCATACTCACCTACAATGCTTATATACTTGTCGGCCATGGTATATACCTTGTAAGACGAAGCATTGACACCGTTAACGGCTCCATTATCATTGTTGAGTATGAAAGTGAAGTTCGGATAGATGCGCGTCTCCATACCCTGTACCGTAGGATCGAAGGTATATTCATTTTCCGACCAGCTCATCGAGTAGAAGTTCTCATCCGATATATCCTCCGTTGAAGAGTTGAAGCAGTTATAGAAGTATTCCTCACCGCCGCCTTCTGTCTCTGTCATGACAGCCAGCTCATTGCCTTCGTAGTTGAACGGAGTATCAAGCGTCAGCATCAGGGCATTGTTATCTTCATCCAGCGAGAACTCTCCGTCATATACCAGCGTAAAGATTTCCGGGTCGAGCCATCCCGAGAGAGAACCTACCTCCTCTATATTGGCCATATAGATTTTCAGTTTTATATTCTTGGCGTAGGTATCGCCCCATGTTAAGCCGTAATTGTATCCTATTCGTTCGATAGAAGTCGAGGCAAATCCCAATATATTGGGGTTGAACAACATCTGTGTAACGCTGTAATAAGCGCTGAGGTCAAACGGGACATAAGCACATACACTGCCGGTATTGTGGCCTATTTTCACCATGTTGTATTCGGCATCCTGCAAAACCTCTACTTCAAGGGGCGCAGTCGTGTCGTTGTCGCTTACGGCGTCACCATCTGCAACCACTTGGCCTACCAGTTGAGTATCTGTATTGGAAGTAATCGTACATTTTACCGGTACTATAAGAGATGCGTTGATACCGAGATTATACTCTACATTTACCGAGCCGTAAACAGTGCCATCCACATCAGCTACGTTCACCGTGAAAGCCTCTATGGGAGCAGCGCCGTTGTTGGTTACAGTCACCTCGTAAGTTGTCTCTACATCCTTCACGGCCACTTCCATACCCTTCAACGAGTTGCATACCATATCCACTTCGTTAGTCTCCTTGACACTGATATTGGTAATATGAATGAAGTATTGGTTGGCGTCAGAGTATACTTGGAATCCAAGGCTATAATCACCGGTCGTTTCAGGTGTGAAAGAGGTAGAAGCGTTCGTAAATTTGTTGTCGCATTGGAAGTCGGTACGATTGTCTATCTCTTGTACCTCATATTCGTGGCTCGTTCCGCTGCACAAAGCAACACGGAATTTCTCTTGTCCCAGTGCACTTATCATACGTACATCGTAGCTGAGCATATAAAGCTTGCCGGCCTCCAAGTGGATGGGAGCCGAGAAGAACCAGTCGTCGGCAGCAGTTACGCAATCCTCATTGTAGTAATAGTGCATGAAGTACGAGTCTACGCCACCCCAGTTGTGGTCGTAATACCATGTGCAGTTATCGCCGTTGGCATCCTCAATAATCCACATATTACGCTCAGCCTCTGTATTGAAAGTGCATGAGTAAGGAACTTCCAGAGCCGGTCCTACAATGACAACGTTGCTTCGCAAGGTATCGCTGGCGCCATCGTCGTTGATTGCAACCACACCATAGCTATATCCGTTTGTCTCTGTAATAGTAGCATCCGTATAGCTGCATTCTGTAAGATTCTCGGCAACAACAGAGGCATCGGGGTACCTTATCACGTTATAGCGGAGAGTCGAATTGTCAAACCATCCGTTGTGTTTACCCGTCAATGGAGCTGTCCAGGTAAGGTTCAGCTCGTAACCCTCGCCGGTCTTTGCCAATACAAGGTCATTTACTGTCGAAGGAACGTCGCGGCCTATATATATAGGTATGCTTTCAGCAGCATCACCATTACCATATTCGTTTATGGCTACAATGCTGTACGTTGTCATTCCTTGGGGAATATCGGTATCATCCCAGGTCTCATTAGCTCCTACGGTAGGATTGCTTATTTCATGAACAACGATACCGTTGCGTGATACCTCTATGCGGTCGATCGAGGTAAGAGGGTTACCGTCAAGCGAAGTCGTCGGGTTTTTCCACGAGATAGTGGCCGTGCGTTGGCCATTGCTGCCTATAAAAACATTCAGGTTGCTCGAAGCAGCGGGTACAAGCAACAGTGTAGGATCGGAACGGAAAAATAGAGCACCTATCTCAGCGTTGTTACCCAACGTTTCGCTTACCACCTCGGTCATGCCATATTCGGTTTCCACCGTAAGCAAAGAGCTCGTACCCTCTTCTGTAAACAATCCCCAGTAAAGCAGTCCGTCATTGGGATTATAAGTCATACTTTGCAGGTATGCAGGGAAATATCCGGTCCATTCTACATAGTCGCAAGATTGGTATTCAACAGAAATTCTGAACAATTCGCCCAAGTCATTGATACTATACAGATAGCCGTCAGATGCAGCAGCCACAGTGAATAAGTTATAATCCAAATCCATGATTTTCTCATATTCGCCCGTAGTGTATGATATGCTATACAGCGAAGTCAGTTCATCGGTAAGCGAGCTACCTATCGCGTATATCACTCCTGCGTTCTCATCGTAAGTCATGTCGAAGAAAAGAGGGTCATTGCTGTCGTAAGTAGTTATAAGCTGTTCTTCGCCGGTTTCTATATTCTTGGAATAGAACCCGTCGGGAGCCATCGTATATCCCGAATAAGTTTGCAGATACACGTCGTTGAGTACACAAGTACCGGCAGATATATTCAAGAAACTCTCTTGCATAAGAGAAGTGGTGGCGTTACCGTCAAGCGAAATGGTGACGAGACCGGGCAAATAATCCTCTGTTTCGTCGCTCATCAGGAAACCATACAGCACGTCGCTACCGGCAGCGCTGGCAGACAACATCGGCGATGTTTTCTTGTTGGCAGCCTTTTTGGCGGCAACTCGTTTTTCGCCTCTTGCACCCATGATTTTCTCAATGGCAGTGGTCTTACCTGCATACCGTTGTTCGAGATACATTTTCCGCTTTTGTAAGAGCGACTCTTTCGAGTCGGCAAAGGCAAAAGGATTAGCAGTCGACAACAACACTATCACCGCAAGCATACGGCATAATGTCGAGACCGATACAGATAGAAATCTTTTCATACTCCTAATAGTTAAAGTTAATAAGATTGATAAAAAGCCCGATACGAGTATCGGATAAGGCAAAAATAAACTATTCTTGTTTCAATATGAAATTATTTGTGTCACAAATGTAAAATATAACACGTTGATTATCAGATGAAAAAGTTACGTTTCGTAACAAAAAAGGCAAAAAGACGGTCAAAGTAATATGTCGCTCAAATCAATATCACTCGAAAAGAAAGATTTTATTTTATTGTTCATACGCATCCTTTGCATCCTTATAGCCGATACCGATACCCCCCGGCAGGCAGCACACTCTTTGGTAGAAAAACCCGCTACCGAGAGGCAATAAAGGACAAACTCCTCCTCCGAAATATCAAAATATGTAGCCAGTGAGTGGTGCAGCAGCATAAAATCCTTGTCGATAGCCTTTTGCATCTCTTCACGTTTGTCCACGCGCAAGATAGCATCGCCGTTCTCTATCAAGGCCGGCAATTTCTTGTAGAAGGCGCTGCGCTTGAAAGCATCTATGCACTTGGTACGGTCGGCCACAAGTTGCGCTACCAACGTATCCTCGATACTCTTTTGCCTTATCAGCAACTCCTGGTAGCGTTCAGAGTATTGCCTGTATTTATCGGCCTTCTTCTTATTCTCGGCCAGGTGCACGTTGAGTTCCCATAATTTCCGTTTCAGCTCCTCCGCTTCGTGGTTCATCAAGCTGTTCTTGCGCCTTATTTTCACGAAGAAAATCGCTATGCAGCACACCAGCAACAGCAAAGCCAGAGCCAGCGCGGCCGTGATAGCCCGGTCGCGTTCGGCCGTATCCTGCACCGCCGCCAGTTGCTTGCGGTACAAGACAACATTGATAGAGTCGGCACTCTTTATATTGTGAATAGAATCGAGCAGCTCGTTGTAATATTTCAGGTAGAAAACCGACGAGTCATTCCTCTTCTTCTCTGCAATCCGGCTCAACCGGTAAACCGATGTGGCCTTTGTATATATATCATCACTATGACTTGCAATAGAGGCATAATGCCACGCCGAATCGTAATTCTCCGTATAGATAAACAAGGCGCTGCGGATACCGTAGTTGCGATAAAGCGTTGCCGAGTCAGAGCTCTTCTCTATGGCAATACGGTTATATACAAAAGCCGAGTCATACTGGCCTTTATACATAAAATACCCCGTAATATTATTATAAAGCGATGCAATCTCCTTTTCAGAGCCTATATAAGGCAAAAGATTCAAGGAGTGAGCTATTGCCGTATCCTTCTCCGGCAAGTCAAGTCCATGGCTGCAACGCCATATCCCGCGTCTGGCTCGCGACTCTTCGGTCTTGTCTTCGAGACGGCTGCCATAATAGAGCGATTGCTCATACATTTCCATGGCACGGTCAAAGATAGTCGCTTTATAGAAAATCTCCCCCAGTTCGTTATAAGTAGAGGCGATGATGTCGAAGTTATCTCTCGACGTCGTATCTATACTCTCCAAAATCTTGAAATTAAGCAGTACAGCCGAGTCGAGCCTGTTGCGTGCAATATAATTCTGGCTCTCTTGCGCCCATTGCGAGGCCAAAGAGTGGTCATCTTCCTTGCGGCATGATAAAAACGCAAGGAACCCCAAAACCAATATTATCACAGGGAATCGTTGCATGGCAGATATATCGAACGCAAAGATAGCGAAAGGCGAGCGCAGAGCCAAACGAAAACGCAGTTTTCAAGTGCAGGCTATGCCGAGCCGCCTCCCATCTTATCCAAAGATAGCGAAAGGCGAGCGCAGCGCCAAACGAAAACGAAGTTTTCAGTGCAGGCTATGCCGAGCCGCCTCCCATCTTATCCAAAGATAGCGAAAGGCGAG
>UQMR01000048.1 GCA_900542255.1 uncultured Porphyromonadaceae bacterium | reverse complement strand
TCCGCTTGTCATCTTCAAAAACTACCGCCCAGTCTGGATTATAACTACCTATAGGTGTTGGAATCTTAAACCAACTTGGCAACTTAAAATAGAACTTTATCTGATCATTATTCGTTTCACAGTCCTTGGCAAATTGCCATTCCACATCAGAGTCAAGAGGTACGAACTCTTCATAAATAGTTTTATCGGGATTGCTAACTCTGAAAGTATAATCATTCACATAAATCTCCAATTCTTGTTCTTCGAATAGGCGCATCTCATACTCCGAACCTCCGATTCTATGATATTCGATACCATCTATCATCAAGTTTTGAAGCACTCGTTTGATTTTATCAACAACGGTGTCCATGAATAATTGTGGATTGATTGCCATATCATCAAGACGCCCAGAACGTACCATAATCTGCATAATGGTCGAGCGCGTTAACTCCGTGCGATTCTGAATATATCCCAAAACATTAGGAATTGTATATTCGGATGCTATGGCAGCCTGTTTATTCCCTGTATATTCGAGACCAACTCCATTATCATGTAATACAAGCTTAGTTTTTATGGAGCGTATTGTCGGAGCCGTTATCTCTGGCATATACTTTACCTCTTTTGCTGCCTGTTCAATTAGAGCCTCGGTGTCATAGTGAACACGATACGTTGTTTTGGCTTTTATTCTTTCCCATATTTCAAGGAAGCGAGGATCTGCTTCGAATCCCTTGCGATATTTAACAGAGGCGCGGTCTCGTTTGGGTTTGATGCGATTGCCAAAATCAACTCCACAATCCTCTTTCAACTCGTTTTGTAAGGCTTTGGCAAAATCATTATACGATTCGTTAGCTATTACTGTGAGGCGATTAACATTTCGTTCATAGCAACGAACGCCGTTTTGATCTACGGCTAAACGAAGTCCTCGCCCGATTTCCTGCCTTTTCTTAATATCCGATTTGGTTTCATTTAGTGTGCAGATCTGAAAAACATTCGGGTTATCCCATCCCTCCCGCAAAGCTGTATGAGAAAAGATGAAACGAAGAGGACTAGCCATATCCAACAACGTTTCCTTATCTTTCATTATCAGGTTGTATGTATCATCGTCGGCTTGAGTTTCACCAGAAGTATCCTTCAAATGACCTTTTTTATCTTGAGAGAAATATCCATTATGGATCTTCTCAATAGGAATACCAGTCATTCCCTGATATGCCGGCATTACTGCAACTAATTCGTTGTATATTTCCTCAAACCATATGGCAAATTTCCCTTTTACCGCATTCCCTTGTTCATCATACGAGCGATAATTTGCCACTCTGTCAATAAAAAACAGAGAGAGTACTTTAATACCGAGTTTATTCAACTTTTGCTCTTTCCGAAGATGCTCCTCTATCGTCCGTCGAATCTGGAACTTCATAATAGCATCGTTCAGATCATCCCGCCGTTCTCCTTGTGATAAGGTCAGATTATTTGTAAATGTAATGCACTCATTTGCGGCGTCTATTTCCTCAACGATATACCCGTTTCTATATAATTCCCGTCCATTGGAAAGTTTATACAAATCATCTCCCGGACGTACAGTTACGGATTTTCGTTTGACCCCGTCCTTGCCATTTACATCAATGGTAACTTTTGCCGTCACTCGCGTTTTGGATACAGTGATAGCATCCAATGAGACCGAAGCTCCGTTCATTGAATTTTCCTCCAATACCGAATCGACTTCAATCTGTTTAACCAAGCCAAGATCATAAGCCTTGACGGGGTTTAGACTATATATCAGATTATATTTATTGCGATGTGTTGCCGAATAACGCAGCGTGCAAAGAGGATTGAGATTGGCAATTGCCGCAATTCGCTTTTCCGACTCCATATTTTGCGGCTCATCAACGATAACAATGGGATTGACTGATCGAATGAACCGAATAGGCTCCTGCCCGTTGAGTTTATCGTTTGGTTTGTTGATTACATTCTCATCCTTGGCGAAAGAGTCGATATTGATAACCAGCACCTCAATATTATTCCCTGTAGCGAAACCTCTTAACTGGGATATTTTATTCCGATCATAGACATAATAACGAATCGGGACATTGTCATAAAGCGTTTGAAAGTGGTCGTGCGTAATCTGCAGATTCTTTAACACACCTTCACGAATCGGCACGGACGGTACTACAATTACAAATTTCCGGAATCCATACTTTCTATTCAATTCATAGATTGCACGCAGATAGACATAGGTTTTACCTGTTCCCGTCTCCATTTCTATGGAGAAATGCATCCCACTCAGTTTCTCGGAAACAGGAATATCATTACGCTCCTGAACTTTTTGCAGATTGGCTAATATTTGAGATTCATCCAAAACCAACCTATTGCCGACTCCAGCTATTAAATCGAGCACACCGTCTTCATTCAGATTATACTGATAATCTGAATCACAGAGCGTTTGTCCTTCAAATAGATCGACAACTGCTCGTATGGCATCCTGCTGATAGCCTAAATTGGATTCAAAGGTCAGTTTCATATTATCCCTCTTATCGATTTCGTTTTATCTTTTTTAGTTTCGTCTAAAACACCATTCATATCAGCCTCTCCCACATGATTACCTATGTTATCAAAAACTTCATAATGTTCTTTATTATCGCTGTGGAAAAAATC
This sequence comes from uncultured Porphyromonadaceae bacterium, assembly GCA_900542255.1. Taxonomy (GTDB): domain Bacteria; phylum Bacteroidota; class Bacteroidia; order Bacteroidales; family Barnesiellaceae_A; genus Barnesiella_A; species Barnesiella_A excrementipullorum. The sequence continues at coordinate 14,626 of UQMR01000048.1, read as the reverse complement.
ATAATACCAATACCGATTTGTGGACCTTTCTTTATAAATCCGTCGCTTCGATTTTTCATACAACTTACTTGTCCTTTCAAATCTTGTAATGTCAGTTAAGCTAAAACTCCTATTATCTAATATTTTAGATTTATACCACTCAATAAAAGTCCCTACAGGATTGAAATAAGGTATATTACAGATTTGTGGTAAGGTATTATTGTATCTAGACTCTTGAATCAAAGGAATTATATCTCGATTCCAAGGATCCTCGTAGGAAAAAGATATAATAGCAGAGTCATTACCTGAAAGTTTATTCTCTGCCGCACATCTATGTAAACTATCTGTTTTAATTTCTACTTTGGCATCATTACTAAACCATTGATAATAATCATGACTAGGATTAGGATTCTTTATATGCGCAACATCTAAAGCTTTTTTCCCAAATAAATATAATAATTGGTATCTGATATCATCTAAATATCTCCCATCACATAAAATTGCGGCTTGCTTGCAAAAAGCTGTAATGTTTTCTGAGTCATAAAACAGTTTATATCCCTCAGTCCTTACTAATTGTTTTATTAAAGCTAACTGTTTAGGGATATCTTTATATAAATCTAAATTATCACCCAATCGAAGAATTTCATCTTCGGTTTGAGGAAATAATAAGAAAATATCAATTCGAGACATATATTAAAAATCCAACAAATAACTTAAATCTTTCTCCGCTTGATCAAAAAAGCCATCGGGCTGAACATCTATTCTGCCGTCTCCAATAATATTTATAGGAAGAACTTCTGCCGTCTGAGTCGAATCGTTCTTTTTACAATTGAACAACTGCACATTAGCACGGTCTATTCCTAGTCCTTCTTTCTCAAATTGTTTTGTAGCAACCAAAATACCATTGATTATATGATCACTATGAGTTTCCACAATAATCTGAGCCCCTGTTTGGGCCGTTCGTGCTATCAATTTAGCTAACTCAGATTGGCCTTGAGGGTGTAAGTGGATTTCTGGATTTTCAATAATTATCAAACTATCAGGCGAGGCCGTAAGCAACGCTACAATTATTGGCAGAGCATAACTTAGTCCATAACCAACATTTGTCGCATTGAATTCTTTAGAGGGCATAAAATCTCCCGGCTTATTGAATGCATACTTTAATACAAAAGCTTTCCCTTCTTTTTGAGTAAAGACATTCACCCCTTTATTAATAATACCCTCCCATGCTGATACCTGTTCATTTAAATCCAACGAATCCACACCGTCATATTTCAGAGCTGCATTAATCTGATAATGTTTTGTTTTCCCATAATGATACAAATAATGAGCGACCAAATCACATGATCCCAACTCTTTTGATAATTGCTTTTTTATCTCGACGGCACTTGTATCAATAGGATAAGATTCCTGTGGAGCCAATCTAGCAGCACCTATATATTGAAAATTATTCGTAAAAAGAGAGTGCATATCTGTGGGTGTGCTGTTTCCCTTATCAGAGGGAATCATATTCTGAAAACTATCCATACTCTTTCGAGAAAACACCCATTTCATTGGTTCCCCATTAATGACCAATTGGAATTCGACAGCATCTTCACCAGCGGATTCACATATTGCATCATCTATTAAGCCAATGTTGCACAAATTACCCTGCAACTGCAATCCATTTTGCAGTTCTCCACTTAAATAGCTTTGACGTAAAAGCAACAAGGCTTGAATAATCGATGATTTTCCACTACTATTCTTCCCTGCCAGTACATTTAACAACTTAAGTCCCAGTGTCGTGGACTTATGTATTTTGAAATTTTTAATATCTAATTTTGTGATCATATGCCAGTCTACGATTCTAAAGTCTCATCAATGATTCTCTTTATATCAATATATCTACGGTTCACACTTTCTTTCTGTCCTGTACCAGATGATATTGCGTAGAGGAACTTAGGGTCATTATTCAATAACATGAACTTACTCTTAAAAAGTTCTTTTTTAGAAATAAGCAATTGACTTTGCGCCTCCGACAACTTCGCAAAATATACACTCATAACTTCAAACAGGGCCTTATTTATTGGTTTCCTACGATCCGTCGGATTCTGCCTCTTTCGGAAAGCATCATCTCCGAATATACTCATAGACGTATGCATGGCTTTATCAAAATTCTCTTTCATTTCTTCTCGTTCTTCTTGAGTCACAGATTTGATCTTTGCCATTCCCTTTGTAAGGAAGCTATCCAAATCCGGTTGATATTCGGCATAATCTTGCAAATAAAATGCGACATACCGAGTAACAAAATCTCGATCTTCCATGCGTTCTGTTTTAATGATATTGCAAGTTGCTCTTTTAAATGAATCCATTTCTGCTAATGAAGCAACATAATCAGCTGCAATACCCTGATTCATAGCATGTCTAATTTCTTGAGCGGTTAACACTAATCCTCCCGTATTAATTCGTTTGAAGATGTTGAATTTAACTTCATCCGGGGTCCCTTTTTCTACAATATATACCGTAATAGGCGATTGGTTTATACGTCTCTGCAATTCTCGTGGTAAATCATCATATCTTGCTCCATTAAATCGCGTCAAGAATTCCAGATTTTCCAATGCCAAACTCTGCTTTACAATAAAATTATTGAAAGCACTACACCGTTGCAAGCCATCTATGACTTGCCATACAGAACGACGTTTGTTTATATCATTTTCGTGTTCTATAATCTCATCAAAATAAAAAGCGGGAAGTGGCAACCGTAACAATACAGATTCAATTAATCGACTTTGTTTAGTAGAATCCCACAAATCGCTCTTTCTCTGAAACGAAGTCTTAAAATTGACTTCGTTGTATTCTATTTTATCAATTAATTCGCCCAAAGTAAACGGATCTCTACGAATCCGAATCAAATTGGGGTCAAAAGGGATTGTTATCGGCTCATTGCCCACGATTTCTTCCTCAACTTGATTTTCTTCGTTCTGAAAATCAATATTTTGCTCTTCGTTAACCATAATCATAAACTTTTAAATTCTATTCCACCATCTCGCATTTGCAGAACGGTATTGGTTTTCAACTGATCGTTGCCCTCGAACAAATTGTCAAGCGCAATGACTTTCTGGGGATGTGCCGCCAAAACCGCATCAACCGTTTCCTGAGTCGCTGATTCCAGCATCAGAATCAACTCCCCATCGTTCACCGTATAATATCCAGCCTTATGTTCGATACGACTGTTCAGATCCTTGCCGCTTTTCAACAGCAGCTCATAAACCATATTTTCAACGGTCGCATTTTTTGCCAATGGGTCAAGGAAATCAATAAGTTGCTGTTTCCATTCCTCCTTATCCGAGCCCTTAATATTCCGCCATTGTTTGAAATTGCTCTCCGCAAGTTTGAATACCTTGAATCCGAGGTCCGGCATCCTTACAGGCTCTTCGCCCTCGAAATCTAATCGTCCTTGTTGCTTGGCCTGTTCCGCCTCAACCTCCGTGCGGATTTTCATGCCAGCACGACGGATCCGCTCTTTTGATATTTCGGCAATCGTCTTGTATCCTGCTTTATATGCCTCACTTTTCTCATCACATAATTCGGGGAGTTGGACACAGATATATCTTCTATTTCCATTATCTTCTTGATTTAACTCCATTATTGCTTGTGCTGTTGGAGCTGTTCCAGCGAAGAAATCTAAAAATATACCCTCTTTATCATTTTTGTCAATTATGAGCGCTAATGCCCTTTTTATTAGAGAAACAGGCTTAGGAAAATCAAAAAATTTACCACCCATTAATTCTTCCAGTTCCTTACTTCCCTGATCTGTAGTACCGGTATCTTCTTGCTTCCACAGGTCAACAGGTACCATTCCTCCGTCCATCTCATAAAGGAATTTCTTTAATCGTGGATATGTATTTTCGCCATTCTTTCCCCAATACAGTCTGTTCTCTTTTAGATGCTGCTCATATGTTGACTTTTCATATTTCCACGCATTTGTTGGATGGATAACCTCTCTCTTTGTAATAGGATTAAACAATGGATATGACAAGTTCGGACGTTGTTCTTTAGTTGCCGGATTTACATACGACACACTAGTCCAAACGCCTCTTGGGTCATTGTCTGGGTTTGAGTATATCGAATCAGCTTTGGAGTTCCGAGGTTCTTTAATCGTGGCTAAAACATCCGATTTTCTGTAAACCAAGATATTCTCTGTAAGAGTCGTAAATGTTTTAGCATTATTACTACGAGTAAAACGCTTCTCCCAAACAACTGAACATAAATAATTTTCTTCGCCAAAAATCTCATTCATCAATAATCGGAGATTGTGCACCTCGTTATCATCGATTGAGACAAAGATTACGCCGTCCTCACGCAACAGACTTTTGGCCAGATACAGGCGCGGCATCATCATGTTAAGCCAATTACTGTGGTATTGACCGTTTTCCTTGCTGTTTTTGCGGAACATACCTTCCCGGGTCATATAGCCGTCCTCGTCTTTATCTCCAACACGGCGCATATATTCCTCCTTAGTCTCGGAGAATTTATCAGGGTAAATGAACGAATCGTTGCCGGTATTGTAAGGAGGATCGATATAAATCATCTTTATCTTGTTGAAATAGCTCTTTTGGAGCACCTTCAACACCTCCATATTTTCTCCCTCAATAAAGATATTCTGCGTATTGTCGAAATCGACAGATTCTTCTCGACAAGGTACAAGTGTAGCCGATGATGGTTGCTGCATCACTCGGAAAGCATCGCTTTTGCCTGCCCAATTCAGTACATAGCGCTCATTGGAAAAATTTATGTTCTCTCCCAATGTAGCTTTCAACTTCTCCCAGTCAATCTTCCCCTCATTAAATACTTCGGGCATAAGCGACCGGAGCGCTTTAAGCCGTTCTTCTTGAGGTGTTATAGAATATCCGTCCATCTGCATATATAATTACCCTAATATAGCAAACAAAGATACGAAAATTCGGACTAACGGCAAGATATGGCTTCAATTTATTGATTTATAATTTTATCCATGTCGTTTAATGTAATTACCAATCCAATCGCAATATAGATAACACACTGGATCTTTACTCACAATCTTGGCTGCATAAAAAAATGTGTATGATGCCCCACTGTCATTCTCCAACGGGCTTGCCCGTGTGCCACAAAATTTCTTTTGGGGTAGCCTAATACCCCGAAAGTCGTTCGACGACGGGCTGAATGCCATACAATATGCATGCAGAGGTAGTTACGCTATTCAAAACAACTATTCCCAAAGATGCCGATAGTTGCCAGGCAGAGGCTTATCAACGGTTTCATACCGCTGCCCTGCCACCGCCCCTGCCATTATCCCAACCATGCTGTCTATCATCATTTTTTCGGCTATCATATTCTTTTACAAATATCCTTTCTGTTTGCTTCTGCCCGGCAATTACATTATCTTTGCACACTCATACAACACAATACATGGGCATATCTCTCCGTCATACATTCGGCCTGCCGGTGGCATTGCTATCGCTTCTGCTGCTCCTGTCGCTGACAGGTTGCAGTCCTACCAAACATGTGCCGCAAGGAGAGTATCTGCTCGACAAAGTAAAAATCGTAACCGACAGCAAGGAGGTGAAGCCCGAGACGCTGAAACCCTATCTGCGGCAAGAGCCCAATTTCAGAATCCTCGGCGTGGCACGCCTGCAACTTGCCATATACAACCTGTCGGGGGCCGACACCAGCAAATGGATAAACCGCTGGTTGCGAAAGATAGGTACACCGCCGGTCATATATGACGATAATGCCACACAGGCATCGTGCCAACAACTCTCCAAAGCGCTATCGAATGCGGGATACATGCACGCCGAGGTCGAGGCCGATACCACCATCAAGAAACGCGGCATAAAAGTAACCTACCGCATAACTACAAACGAGCCTTTCTACATAGATACGATTGGCTATCGCATCCCCCATGCGATAATAGACAGTATCGTGCGGTCGCAACCTTCTCTATTGAAGAAGGGTATGCTGCTCGACCGCTCCCAACTCGATAAGGAGCGGGAGCGTATCACCACACAACTGCGACAAAACGGTTATTATACCTTCGGGAAAGACCTCATCACCTTCAATGCCGACACCTCGGCTACAACGCGTGCCGTAAGTCTCACCATGCAGCTGCGCCCCATGCCCTCATTGGAGCAGAATATGCCCCCCTCGTATGACAACTATTACACCTATACGATAAGAAACGTGTATGTCATTACCGACTACACGCTCTCCAACATAGACTTACGCAGGGTCGACTGCTCGAATGCCGAAGAATATAACGGCATACATATCATCTACGGGGCAGACCGCTACCTTACCCCGTCGGCCATCACCGACAACTGTCGCATTCTCCCCGGCAGGCTATATAGCAGCCGCGCCGTAGACCGCACATATGCGTCGTTCGGCAGGCTTACGTACCTGAAAAACGTCAATATCAGATTCTTGTTGTTAGACGAGTCTGAGGCTCACCACGCTCTCGACTGTTACATTTTCCTGACTCCGCGCAAAACACAGAACATAGGGGTGGAATTGGAAGGTACCAATTCTGAGGGCGACTTGGGTGTGGCTGCCTCGCTCACGTACCAGCACCGCAACATATTCAAAGGGTCGGAGACTTTCACCGCCGAGGTGCGCGGCGCATACGAAAGCATCTCGGGCTCGTTAGAGGGTATCATCAACGACCACTACACCGAGCTGGGCGGCCGCCTGGGGCTGAAATTCCCGAAATTCATGTTCCCGTTCATCCCTCACAAGATAAGCCGCAGATTGTTGGCAACGACCGACTTCGACCTCTCTATCAACTTCCAGCAACGCCCCGAGTACACCCGTGTGATAGCCGGTGCCGCATGGCGGTATAACTGGACAACCCGTCGCGAGCGCCACCAGTTCGACCTCCTTGACATCAACTACGTGTACCTGCCGCAATACATGGACGGCTTCTTGGAGACCATCGCACCTACCAACCCGCTGCTGCGTTACAGCTACGAGGACCACTTCATCATGCGTATCGGCTACACGTTCTATACCAGCAATATCCCCGAGACGACTTTTAGAAAAAAGAATACGCTGAATCGTATCTATACGCTGCGCACCTCGGTAGAGACTTCGGGCAACTTGCTGTATGCCATATCCAACCTCGCGCGCGCTCCTTACGACAACGGCTACAAAATATTCGGCATACGCTACTCGCAGTATGTCAAGGGCGACATGGATTACAGCTACCTGTACACGATAGACGAGCGTAACTCGTGGGCCTTCCATGCAGGGTTCGGCATAGGTTTCCCGTACGGCAACTCATCGGTAATACCTTTCGAGAAACGATTCTATTCGGGTGGCGCCAACAGCGTACGGGGCTGGTCGGTGCGCTCGTTGGGACCGGGCAGCTACAACGGGCAGAACAATGTATCGAACTTCATATACCAGTGCGGCGACATACGGCTCGACCTGAGCCTGGAATACCGCGCAAAACTCTTTTGGAAGCTCGAAATGGCAACGTTCATCGATGCCGGCAACATATGGACTATCAAAGAGTACGAAACACAACCGGGCGGAGCTTTCCGCTTCGACTCGTTCTACAAACAGATTGCTTTGGCATGGGGACTCGGTCTGCGCCTCAATTTCGATTACGTAATCGTGCGTTGCGACTTGGGTATGAAGATATACAATCCGGCCGAGGATGCCTTGCACTGGGCTATAACCGACCCCGACCTCGGTCGCGACTTGGCATTCCATATCACCATCGGTTATCCCTTCTGACAGGCGACTGGCTATCGGCCGGTGTACGACAGATACTCCGACAGCTTCATGCGATATGACATCACGGCGTCGCTATATTTGTCACGACTTTGACGGGCCAGCGTCTGCGCATCAAGCAATTCGGCCAACGACGCCGTACCGGCCCGATAATAGTTGTTATTCAACCGGAGATTTTCGGCCGATGACTCAACAGATTTCTCGGCAAGCAATATCTGCTTATAAGCCTCTTCAAGCTCATTCCATTTTACCTCTATCTGCACTATCATCATCTCCCGGTTATTCTGGCGCTCATTCTCGGCCTTCCTGATATTGAGTTTCTCCTTTTTCATGCGGTGCGAACCTCCCCACCACGAAGAGATAGGGATAGTGGCATTGACCATGACGATGCCGTTGCCTACATCGCGACCCGTAATATCGTAATACATATAACCTCCGCCGACCGATATGGTGGGCAGGTTCTCTCCCAACGCCAGGCTATACTGCATCCGGGCAGCTTCGATGCCCTTATCAAGCATGGCACTCTCTACCCGGTTCTGCACCGCCTCTTGCGGGATAACATAGTAATCCAGAGGCGAAGCTATCGGCAGGGTGTCGGCAACCACCTCATACTCGTCATCACGTATGCCCGCATGATGCTTCAAGAGGAGTTTCACGACCCTTATACCGTTCTCTACCTGCAACCTGTTAGCGGCGAGGTCCTGCTCCTGCAACTCTACCCGCAGCAGGTCGTTGCGCGAGGCTACGCCGGCCTCTACCATTGTCGCCACGGTTTTCTTTATCTCGGCCACCTGTCTTTCGGCGGTTTCTATCGTTATCAGCTTCTCTTTCAGTGAGATAATCTTCCAGAAATACTCCTCGGTCTTCAACTCTGTATCCCGTGCCGCAAGAAGCACCTTTTTCTCGCTTACCTGCTCACCTATCCGGGCCAATTTATTGGCATTGACAATGCGCCCCCCGAAGAAAACAGGTTGCAAGGCCATAATGCCCGCCGCCTTCCCGTGGTCTATCAGACCCACGGTGAGTTCTTTCGGGAAACTTTCGAGCTGCACAGGTACAGGGATGCTGAATTGTATCATGTTATCGGTTGTCCAGAACATCGTTCCCGCCGCCGATACAATAGGGAAATAATGTGTAAAGGCCTCATTGCGGGTCTCGATAGCCATATCGAGGTCCAAGCGACTGTTTTGCATGACATAATTGTTTTCACACGCCAACTGCTTGCATTCATCGAGAGTATATGTGGCCTGCGCCATCATACTCCTGCAAACAAGTACCAAAACCCATATGATGATATTCCGCTTCATACTATTTGTGTGATTTTACAGGGAGGTGTGCAACTTGCGCCGCCCCTTTTTTACGGTTCAAGAGCCAATAGAGAATAGGCAGTACGGTAAGGGTGAAAAACATAGAGACGAGCGTACCGAAGAAGATAACCGTACCCATGGGCGACCACAGTGAGGAACGCCCCAGTATCATGGGTATCACTCCCATAGCTGCCGCCGACGAGGTGAGGAATATAGGGCGCATCCTGCGCAAGGCCGCATGATAGGCTGCGTCACGCACATTCATGCCCGTTTCGCTTTGCAACTCCTCGGCATAATCGAGCATAATGATACCGTTGCGCACCAAAATACCCATCAGTGTCACCACGCCCAAGATGGCGGTTATACTTACCGCTATGCGCATGATATACAATCCCAGCCCCGCACCTAAGATACAGAAGAGGGTAGATGCAAGAATGAGCAGTGCAGGCTTGATACTCCCGAAGTGAAACAGCAGAATGATAAATATAATCGCCGCGGCGCACAGCAATCCCGTTATGACTTGCGGCATGCGCTCGGCATCGGATGCCTTGCTACCGCCCATCAACCACGACACGCCGTCCGACAGTTCCAAATGCTTCATCTGCCAGTCCAACTCCCGAGTAAGAACACTGGCATTACAACCGCGGTCTATGTCGGCAAAGACCGACAGCGACAATATACCGTTGCGCCTCACAATCTGCCCATCGTGCCAATCGGGAATAATCTCTGCTATCTGCCTGAGGGGTACCGATACTGTACCGCCCCAAGCCGATATATACTCGCTCCGCATCGAACCGAAATCGCGCGTCTCACCCTCGCTGCAATAGAGTACCACCTGCAAGGGATAGTCTCTGTCCCACACTTTGGCCACAGGCAGCCCGCCAGAGTGCATCGTGATATTGGCAGAGACCGCCGCAGGGGAGATTCCCAAGCGGTTTATCTCATCTTCATCCATCACTATCTTCACCCCCGAGAGCTGCCCCTCGAAGTTGGTGTGGGGCAACTTCACCCCCTTTATATCATACATCAGCTGCTTCACTTTCTCGGCATCCTGTTTGAGGAGCTCGGGGTCGTCGCCGGTGAGCCGTACTTCGATAGGATATTTTATATCGTTATACTCCAATTGTTTGAAACGGACTCGCGCACCGGGGAAGTAATCGTCGTAAACGTCGGCATACTCATCGAGCAGCTCCTCGGTAGCCTTTATACCGGTCGTATTGACGATAAACTGCGCATAATGCGAGCCGGGGAATTGCGGGGCATAGGCCGCATGAAAGCGGGGAGAACCTGTCCCGATAAAAGAGGTGACCGATTTTACCCTTTCGTCGCGACACAAGATATGTTCGAGGCTGTCGGCCACCGCTGCCGTACTCTCTATCGCCGTACCGTGGGGCATATATATCTCTACGGCAAACTGGTCACGGTCGGCAACAGGCATCAGTTGCATAGGTTGGCTGAAAAAAATGAGCGCTCCTATCGCTATTGCCAACACTCCCGCGGCGACTGTCAGGTAAGGATGTGCAAAACAACGGCCGAGCAGCCGCTCATAACTGCTCTGCATCGCATTGAATATCAACGTCTTTTTCTGAGCCCCCTCGCGATTGTAACCACTCTTGATAAGATGCTCCTGCATGAAGGGGATAATCAGTATCGCCACCAGCAACGAGATAAAGAGTATAATGGTGAGTGCCGGCGGGAAGGGTTTGACGAAGTCGTTGGTAACCCCCGTTGTTGTTGCCAGAAACGGGAAAAAGGTTACACTTATTGCTAACGTAGCCGAGAAGATAGACTTAAAGAAGCCTTTGGCGCTCATAATAGATGCCTCACGACGGGAAAATCCTTCATCGAGACGCTCCATATAGTTGTCTATAATCACAATAGAGTCATCTACGATAATACCCAGCGAGACGATTAGGGCTGCCAACGTGACGGTATTCAGCTCCAAACCGCACACAAAAAACATGCCCAACGAAAGGAATATGGTCATGGGTATCGTAGAGGCAGCAATAGAGGCCACCCGCAACGGGAGCAGCAAGATGATGACAATGATAACGGCGCCTATGGCTATCAGCAGCTCCGACAAGAAAGTCTTTACCGAATCGCCCACCACCTGCGCCTGGTCTACAATACGCTCTATGGTCACCTCTTCGGGGAGGTCGGCCTGAAATGCCTTCACTACTTCATTGACCTCCCGCCCCATCTCTATGACGTTGTAGCCCTGTCCCATCTCCAACGAAAGCAAAATAGACTTCCGTCCGTTGTTGGCGATATACGAATCGGGGGCGGGATACTCGCGTACGATACGGGCTATATCTTTCAGGCGGATGGCATTGCCATAAGGGTCTGAATAGACTACATGCTCGGCGATGTTCCGTTCGTTGTCATACAGCGGGACGAGGTGTACCGGTGCAACATAAACGGGATTGCCTACCGAACCGCCCAGCGCCGCAAATCCGTGCGAAGCCAGGTTCATGGCAACGGCATTCTCGTTCACCGCATAGGCCGCCAGCTTATCGGCATCGAGGTAAACCGATATTTGCTCCTGCATACTGCCGTAACTTTTAATTCCCGATACCGACTCTATGCCGCGCAGGCGTTTCTCCAACTCGTCGGCATAGGCCTCCATCTCACGGTAACTCTTTTCGTCGGACTCTATGGCCAGCAGCATGGAGGAGGTATTGCCGAAATCGTCATTGACAATTACATCGAGCACATCCGACGGCAACTGCGACTTGAACAAGGCCAGACGATGCTTGAACTTCGACCAGAACGCCTCCTTATCCACCACATTATCAGCCAGCTCAACCGTAATAAACGAGATTCCGTCGCGGCTCTGCGACATTGTCTTCTTCTTGTTGACCTCCTCAAAGCCAAAGATAAAGTTCTCCAACGGTTTAGTAAGCCGGTCGTCGACCTCGTCGCTGCTATGCCCCGGGAAAACGCCTATAACCAATCCCTGGCGGATTGTTATGAGCGGAAACTCTTGCTTGGGCATCACCACAAGCCCGTATATACCCAATACAATTCCCGCCACAGCAAGCAGAAAAACAATGGTGCTGTGGTTTATGGCCCAAGCAATAATATCGCGTTGCTTCTTCATCTCTCCTCTACCTTCATTCCTTCGCTTATCTTCTGGCAACCGGCAACTATAAGCCGTTCTCCACGAGCCACACCATCGGTAACAATGACGCCGTGAGCTGCCAAGTCGCCTATGGTAACATAGCGTTTCTCGGCCGAGCCGTCACGATATATCCACACATAATGCCGCTTACCCGTATCGGCAAAAACGGCGTTGAGCGGCAGGACGAATACCTTGTCGGCCGTACGTCGGCATATATTCGCGCGACACACCATCCCGGGCAACATGGCACCATCGGTATTGTCAATGCGCGCACGCACCTCATAGGTGTGCGACAACGGGTGGGCACTGACACCTTTTACCGTAACCACGCCTCGATAGACTCTATCATCGAGCGCACCTACACACACCTCCACGCTATCGCCTCGCGACACGCTCGAAATCTCATTCTCGGGAACAGCAATCTTCACATCTACCGTTGCAATCTCCATCAACGTAAAAGCCGTTGCCGCAGGCAATACATTATCGCCCACCTCTATCATCCTACGGGCAATATACCCCGAGAAAGGAGCTGTGAGCCGGGCGTCGGTCAGATTCTTATACGCAATACGCTCCATACTCTCGGCCTGTTGCAACGAACTCTGTATCTCTACCCATTTAATGTCGGGCAGGCTGCTGCTATCGTGCAACAACTTCATGCGGTCGTAAGCATCACGGGCCCGGTCTAACGTTGCCTTAGCGGCATCGTATGTATGTTGCAGCGTAGTGGCATCGAGACACGCCAGCTCGTCACCCGCATTCACACGGTCGCCCTCTGTCACCAATACACGCTTCACCTGCCCTCCCACAGCAAAACTGAGGGCTGCTGCCGACGACTCTTCGACACTGCCCACGAAACTATCGGTGTAACTATTGTCACTCGGCACAAGTGTTATCGTCTCAACTACAACAGAACGGCGGCTTTTTTCCTTATCGCCCGACGAACATCCGCCCAACGATAGAGCCATACCTATTGTCCCCAGCAAAAAACATATATACCAACTTCTACTCATAACAAAATATTTTGCGCAACAAAGGTCTATCGGAAACTTTACTATATAAAGTCTCTTTCGGCACGTAAAATGTTCAAAAAGTCGAATAATCACCGATTAAGACAATTTAATTACCATATAATATCTATATTTGACAAAAAACACGACCTAAATGAACACTCTACAAGAGAAAGAGCTGCCCAGTTTCACCATCGAGCAACTGACCGGTTTCTTAGATGACCGACGCATGACGATAGGCCAGGAATTCATCATGATAAGAAACACGTTCAACACCGATTTGTTTCGCTTCCCTTGCCGAATCAAGGCATTGATAGGTGTATTATGCACCGGAGGTACCATACACTTCAAGCGTAACCTCGGTGAGTACAGCATCTCGCAAGGAATGATGTTTATAAATACACCCAACGACATCGTGCAGGTAGAAGAGATAGACCGTTTTACAGCGACGATTGTCATGGTATCGGAAGATTTCATCAAGGAGATGAGCATCAACCTCACCAACTTGCTCACGATGCACCCCATCATGCTCGAAAGCCCGTCCCGACAGTTGACCGCCGAGGAACTGACATTTTTCGAACAGCTCTCCGAAACCCTCGAACGCCTCATCCTGCAACCCGAAACGAAATACAAGCTGGAAACCATCAAAGGCATTATGGCGGCTCTCGTATACAGATTATGCGACATATTCATAGATGAGAACAATCGTCACACCACAAACATTCTCAGAAACAGACAGAGAGCCATGTACGAGCAATTCATGCTCTTGCTCAACAAACACCACTGCCGCGAACACAGCATAAAATTTTATGCCGACCAGATATGTATCTCGCCCAAATACCTTTCGGCTGTCATCAAGCAGATAAGCGGGCGCAGCGCAGCAGAATGGATCGACGAATATGTCATCCTCGAAGCCAAGAACCTCTTACGCTACTCTACCATGAATATACAGGAAATCGCCTATTACCTCAACTTCTCTACACAATCGTTCTTCGGGAAATACTTCAAACACCTCACAGGTATGACCCCGGGACAATACAGAGCGTTGAAATAGCAACACTTAATGATATATTTTATCTGAAATATTTTTATTTTACACAAAATATATTTATTTTTGTGTATTATATTTTTATTACACGCACATACAAAACATAAATATTCCACTTAACTTATAAGTAAAATGAAAAATAGACCTCCATAAACAAATAGTTCTGTCAGTAATCTGATAGTATAGAATTTATATACTACACCATTTTTATCATTTGATTACGAATTAATTTATCTCAACAATAATATCAAAATACAAATATGAATACCATGAAAAATTTATGTTTTCTCATAATATTCTTCTGCAATATTGGTTACTTATATGCTCAATCATTAACCAATTCATCATCAGATGAGAACAAAAACTTAGAGATCATATTTCCACAACATTCTATCAAAACCAACTTTCTTGTTGA
>UQMR01000047.1 GCA_900542255.1 uncultured Porphyromonadaceae bacterium | reverse complement strand
CACCGGCCTGCGGTGCCGACCAAGAGATAGAGGGGCATCCGTCGACTACCGTTATATCCAATGCTCCTACCGCTACCGGCATATCGTAGCCTATGTATGCCGATATATTTATTCTCTCGCTCTCACCGCCTTTATTGCGAGCTACTATCGAATAGGTATACTCTCCGTGCGTATCTACCTCATCGCGGAACTGACATGGCTCACCCATCACAGGTTGTTCGAATACATGGATGGGGTTACCTGTCCCGTTGCGATAGACCTCGACGGCATCTAACGACGAAAGCTCTCCCCCCTCGACATTGAGCGAAGGAGCGACAAAAGAGATATCGGCATATAGTGCGCCTTGTTCGCCCGGGACGACGGCGGCTGCGGTTACTGCGGCAGGTGCAAGCTCATTGGACACCTCTTCTATGCGAATATCATCTAATAAAAGATAGTATGTATGGGGGTCGCTTACCTCATGAAAACCTACATGATAAGCAGCTGTTTCATCTACCGTAAAAAGATATTCCGACAGGCGGAACTCACTATTCCACATAACCACGACAGTATCTAATACTTGTGTGTGACTTGCCGGTTGCGACTCCTTTCCTACGGTAACTGCCACTTTCTCATACGTAGACATATACTTTCCTTGTGTGGTAAAGGATACTTTATACTCTTTACCCTCTTCCAAGGCAAAAGCCGGTGTAAAGAGCCAATCATCACCGGCGTTGACCGAACTGTAATCATATCGTACCAATTTGGCATTGGCATCATACGTCCATGTCTTGCCGTCGTTGTTGGCATCTACCACCGTAAACCGCTCAATCGAAGAAGGCTCGTCGAACGATTCTACAAAAGGCAGAGTCTCCTGCGCACTGACAAACTGCACTATACAGATACTACATACCAAGGTAAAAGGAATCTTTTTCATAAGCACTTTTTTGTTTGATTTTTACGGCTGCAAAGATTACCCTAACGGGCAAAAAAACGTAATATCGGATAGGGACAATATAGGGACAAGATTAATTTTCTGTAATTTTGCAATATGAAGTTACCCATATTACTTGTCATACTCGGTACTATCGCTATCTGTTGCCCCGCCGCAGAACCAGACACAGCACGGACCAACCTGTTGCAACGACACCGGGAGTATCAGGCAGAAGGCGACCTCTTCAACGACTATCTGCTTCTTACGCAAGCCGCCGAAAAATATAAGGACGAAAAGGCTTATGAGTATCTTGCCGATACGCACAACAAACTGGGAAACCTTTTCGACCACCTGAACGAGACAGAGCCGGCCCTCAAAAATTTTGAGCGAGCCGAAAAATATTTCAAGGAAACCGGAGACAGTATCTCTACGACCAAAATAAAGCTCAACATTGCCAACTGTTACTTTAAGCAAGGCGAGAAAGAGAAAGCGCTGTCGATACTGCTATCTTTGGAGTCGAACCCCATCACCCGGCAAGATACGGGGTATCATGCCAGCGTACTGTTTTCGCTGCTCCGTTCTTTATTAAATGCCGACGACATGGATGCTTACCGCCACTATATAGATGTTCTGGCCAAGTTGCCCATCACAGACAGCATCATCGAATATAAACGCAATACCCACATAGGTTTTTATCATTACCTTCGGAAAGAATATCCGGCTTCGATAGAACTATACCGCGAGGCTCTTGCCGAAGCCGAAAAGCGTGACGACCCTTCGGTGGCAAACTGCATCTTGGGACTGATATACAATTATACCGCCATACAGCAATATGACAGCGCCACGGTATACTGGAACAGATACTACACCGTCAAAGAATCGACAGATCACATTGCGTATGCCTCCCAGATAAAGCGAATGGAGTCGCTCAACACCATCAAGAATTATGAGATGCAAATACAACAGGAACAGGAAAAAAGACGGTTGCTGCAACAAATTATAGTTCTTGCATTGGCGTTGATTGTGCTTATCGTGGCCGGCATTATCATCATATTGCGCAATAAGAAACGCCAAGAGCGCATGGAACAGGAGCTGAAAGAGGCCAAGAACCGTGAGCTTACCACTTTGTTGGAAAACGAACGGCTGCAAAACGAATCGAGAAAACTCGAACTCGAAAACCAGAACCGCCGCCTATGTCTCAACCTCATGATATTGGAGGAAAAGGCCAATGCCCTAAAATCGATACAACAGCAAATCATAGATGCCAACGAAAGCGGGAAGGTTCCGGCCGATATAGCCCGGACCATAGATACGCAAATAAAATACCATCTGCAAGATGTAACAAACTGGTATGCTTTCAAAGAGGCGTTTGAAAAAATACATCCTACTTTTTTCCAGAAACTCAAAAACAAATATCCCAATCTCAGCGAACATGAATTGCGATTTTGTGCCTTTGCCTGCTCGGGTCTCGACAGTAAACAAATCGCCTTTATACTGAATATACAGATAGAATCTATCAGGAAAATACGGCAGCGTTTACGTAAGAAACTGGGACTGAACCCGACAGAGTCGTTAGAAGAGCTTCTAAGAGAATTTTCCAGTTAACCACCACCGGCTACTGCCCCCCGATACAAAAAACATGCACGATATGAAACATCTCATCTATCTCATACCGACGCTTTTTCTTACCCTCCACATAATCACTGCCTGCCACAAAGAGACGGAGGCAGACATCACGGCCTCGCTGGACCTTGCGGCAGAGGTTATGCAACAGCACGCCGACAGTGCCTTGTCTCTGCTGTCGGATATAGACCCTCATGCCATCTCGACAGCCCCAAACAGGGCGCGTTATGCCCTGCTCTATTCGCAAGCATTGGATAAAACGGGTACAGACCTTGACAACGACTCTGTCATTGCCCCGGCCATAGCGTATTACAGCAAGAACAGGGATATGCCGGAATATGGGGTGGCCCTCTACTACCTGGCCCGGATATATGAGAATGCGGGTGATATAGACAATGCGATAAAGACTTCTGTCATGGCAGAGGTTTTTCTGATGAATGCCGGCAACGACGAAATGCTGGGACTGCTTTTTGCCAATCGCGGCTACCTATACAGTTTCCAATACAACATAAAGGATGAGATAACGATGTATAAGCGCTCGATACATCACTATCTGCAAAGCGGCAATACGAGAAATGCCTGCTTCTCTTACCTGGCCTTGTCTAACGCCTACGACTGTATGGGCGATACATTGCACGCAATCATATCGTTGGACCGGGCACAGGAGCTGGCACAGACCATTGCCGATACGGCCCTGCTATATGAAACCGAGATATACCGCGCCTCGCTGTATGCCAATATAGACAGCTGCCTGCCGAAGGCACGGGATATCTTGCTAACGGCCATGGGGCGATACTGTAACGGCGCAGCCGACACGGCTCAGTTTTTCTTACTGAGCAATATCTACCATCGGTTGGGCAATAACGACTCGGCCTTATATTACATAGAGCATTATGCACACCGCGCGGAGGGGAGCGACGAGACGCTCCTGGGTTATTATGCGTTGAAGAGTGAGATTCTCGGCGACATGCAGCGTTATCGCGAGGCCCTGGCCTGCAATGAGAAATATACCGAGATAACCAACCGGGTGCATTATGCACAGCAGCAGAGCTCTATCAAGGAGATGGAGATAAAATATAAGAACCGGCTGCTGGCCCAGTCATACAAGATGTTGCATATGAGGCACATTGTCGTCACAGTGATACTGACGGTGGCTGTCATACTCTTTCTTATGATGATGTTGCTCTACCGGCGGTACAAGGAGGCGCGCATAAACGAATATTACCACTTGCTCGAAGATGCAAAATATAATTACTCGTCACTGAAAAAGCAGTTCGATACGCTGAAACAGTTTGCCGACTCGCAACAAGACAATAAATTTTTATTTATCAATACGTTGGATATTCGCATAGAGACCTTGCGGCGACTGCTGGAAATGACCGATGCCTATGAAAACAACGACGAGGAGTTTTACAGGAAATGCCGCGAGTACCTGAGATTGTGCAACGACAACAAAGAGTCGGTACTCGGCGACCTGCAAAAGATTGTCACGCTTTACTGCGGTAATGTGCCCGACTATCTGCGGCAACACTATCCCCGCCTCAACAATGACGACATCAATATCTGCTGTATGGAGTGCCTCCACTTTACCCCGCAGCAGATACGCATCCTTTTTAACTACTCGAACAACAAGAGTATCTATACGAAACGCAACCGGCTGCGCAACAAGCTGAGACTGCCGCATAACATAAGTCTTGGCGAGTTCTTGCAGTCGATTGTATATGAGCTGCAAAACCAAACGCAAACGCCCATAGGGGAAGCATGCGGCTAACGGGCGATGTCCTGCCCGGGAAGAGAGCCGCCTATCGCAGCATCAGAATACCAGAGAAAGGGATGCCGCCGCATAATGGGTGACGATGCCTATATCGTAGCGGTGGTGCTGCCATGCCAGGCGGAAAGCCAGGGTGTAATCGTTTTTGAGGCCGACGGCATAGCAAAGCGATGCCGTCAGATGCCAGTCGGCAGCAGCCAGAGTACGATAGGTATGTTGCAAAACGGGTAACAAGACATTGTCGCCGCCCTCGACTGTCGTGATGTCAAGATTGCCATCATAGGCCATGCGATAACCGCTGCCGGCCTCGAACCGCCAGAGGGAACGGCCCGCAACGTACGAGAGGTAGAAGTCGGCAGCCGCTTCGAGGTGATTTACCGCCATGCTGCGTGCCGGATAGGCATAGGTTGTAGAGAGCATGCTGCTACTCACACGTGGCTCTATGGCGTATGACAGCCGTGTAAACGCGCCTCCCTCGTAATATCCCGATATGGAAACAGATGCCACCCGATTGCGGTAGGGCTGCATGGAGGCTATCTGGGGATAGATATTGCTTGCGGCATCGCCGAAGATGTTTTCGGTCCCGCGGCGGTCGACGTACCGGCCATCCACTACAACTCCCCACGACGCAGTGGTATCGACACGCATCTTGTACCCTACGCCTGCCGAGCCCTGATACTCGGTAACAGAAGCCAGGGGCAGCTCGTTGAGCGAGGATAATATCTTCTCGAAGGCAAAACGGTTGATTTCGCCCCACGCGTGCCACCCCGAACGGTTGAGCGGATGCAACTCTATGCCCGCCCGCCAGCGGTAACCGTTGTAATAGGAGTCGTAGTTATTGCCCGCAAAGCGCACATAGTGCATGGCCATACCGGTGAGATGGTATACCTTGGAGCTACCCATTTCGCTATAAAAGTCTATATCACTGGTCTGTTTATACTTCTCGCCCTCACCGAATATGCCTGCGCCATAACGGTCCCAAAGATAGGTAAGGCCCAATCGCAAGGAGAGCCGGGAAGTTACATTTTTCGGACGCGGGTCTACCCCGCGATAAGCGATGGTAGCTACGTAGGAGAGCTGCGTCCCCCACGCAATGCGGCCGGCATGCCCGGCATAGCCCCCGGCAAAGGAGTAACTCTCCTTATCGAAGTCGCCTCCTATGGAATCGGCTGTAAGGTAGGGATATAGCAGGAGATGGTCGGATGTCTCGTTCCAGCGGACATTACGCAGGCGGCTGTTGCTGTAAGCGGCATCGCCCCAAAGGACAAAATTATGGCGACGGATATAGGTATCGGCCTCGAATGAGAAGGCGTCGTACCCATCGCCGTTCTCGTAGAAGAGCGGCTCGCTCTCTTTGCTGTACTCGCCGGAGAGCGATGCCGACGACAGAGAGAAGTTGTAGCGATGGAGTTGTGCCGACGGGTTGGCATATACCTCATCGGCAAAGCGGTGAAAGCAGGAGGCATATCTCCACATGCGCTCCTGAGTGCCGGGCGGGGAGGCCGGAAGCGATGCGGTATCGGCCGGCATGGCAGCCCATGCCGGCGCCGCACACAAAAAAGCGACGAGGGGGAGCGAGAGCGATTTTACAAGGGTCATTTTCGCAACAGTACAATAAGGTTGTCTATTATTCTTCGACAGGTGTCACGCCATCATAGGTAATAGTAACAGACGGTGTTCCATTGGCATCGACTGCTGTATGCTGTTCTTCTATCAAAGAGGGGACACAACCGGCATTGAAATCAACCGTTGAATTATTGGTATCTTTAAGCACGCAGCGACCGTCGCTTGTTTTGTAGAGCAACTTACGACGTACACTCTTGAAATAGCGTGTCTTATCATGGTCGATTTCTCCACAATAGGTATATCCACGGTCGAGCGAAGCATCGGTCACATTCCACACATATTCCGATGCAACACTTGCATTCACGGCATCGACAATCCACTCATTAGGCACCTTATAAGCCTTTTGGCTCATAGGGAATGTACCTGCGGGCAGCACCATGGTGTACTCATACTCGTAGTAGTTCTCGGCAAGGAATGTCTCCTTGTCGGTAGGGATACGCGCCAAAGCCCATGCCTTGAAACCCCGATTGTGCAAAATAAAGAAACTGTTTGTGTAACAATACCATTTGTCGAGGTTAGGGACTGTGGGCGAATCTATATCGAGATTGGAAGGCGAAGAAGAGACATCGTACCACTCGAAATCGGCATGGCTCAAATCAAAGGCATTGGGATTGACCAACCGATGGTCGATACCTGTATCGCACAAGATAAGCGACTCTCCGGGAGCAACAGGATGTTCCTGCCCCGAGCCGGGGATAACGTAGATGGCATGAACAGTCATGTGCGACGAGAGAAGGTCTGGCGTATAATCGTATTTCTGCGTTGTGCTGAACTTCGACTCCATAAATGCGAGACCATCGGCATATAAAACGCGATCGGTATTATTGTATATTCTGACATATCCGGTACCATTATATTGTTTTCCTGTGGGATAAAGAGTGCCTGTGTAAAACACTTCTTGAATAATAAAATCGCCTTTGTCTTCGAGAACGAAACTGCTGACCGTCACCTTCGACGAAGCAGGAGAAAGTTGTACCGAGCGCGTCATGCCTTGTACCGAAGCCGTGAGGGTATCACTGCCAAAAAGATGCTTTACCTCGGCCGTATAGGAACAGTCATACAGGCCGGCGGGCAGGAGGATACCGTCGCGCTGGTCGTAAGAGGTAACGTTGCCGGTGGTAATGTTGCGAAACTCAAAGATTTCCGACACTACTTGCGGCGATATGAGGTCGGCAGGATATTCGACTATAACCGATACAGCTACATAGTTTACTCCATTTTCTTTCTCACAACCGTACAGCAATGTCAGCACAGCAGAAATAATCATAAAAATAACTTTTTTCATATTCATCGTTTTTACATCATTACAAAGAGAAATTCAACTCCATGCCGAAATATGGATCCACATTTCGGCGTACCAACAAGCCGTTTGATGTATAATCGGGCAGATAGTCGAGCAAACGGTTGGCAAAGAGCGACAGCCGCAGCCACTTGCCTATGTTCTTGGTGACTTTGAGATTGACGTAGAGAGCAATAGGCACAGTCTGCTTGCGGAATGATGCTTCGTTATAGGTTTTGACAAGGAATTGCAAACGGGGGTCGGCAGCCGATTGCTCGGTGTAGGGATGCAACTCGCCGTCGGCGACATCGAGGTAACTGACGGGCACGCCGTTGCGCCACATTTGCCGGGTAGAGATATACCAGACGCATTGTAGCGAGGTAGAGAATATCAATCCCCACTCGGGGACTTGCGTGTCGAGCATGAAATTGGTATTGAACTGCTCGTTGATGCGGCCGTCGTTCCAATCGTACAATCCCACGTAGGAGTCGGAAACAGGACGGTTGTCAACGACATCGGATACCGTCTCGAACATGGGAAGGCTGTTGGTATAAATGGAACGGAACCATGCCCCGTTGATGACAACCGCCGTGCGCAACGGCGCAATGCGCTGCGACGAGAATTGAAATTCGACCCCCTCCTTACTTATCCGGCTGCCATTGGAGGCCTGCTTGTAACCATCCAGGCGGACTCGGTCGGTGTAGGGTATATCGTCGAGCGAGGGGGGCCCTTGCAAAGCATCGGCATCGATGGCCGTATGGTCATACTCGCGGTAGGCAAAGGGGGCATAGAATGAGGAATAGCGGAAGCCGGATGTGAGGTTCTCCCGGAAATAGGATACCGACAGGCGGTTGCCGTTGTAAGAGAAGTCGGCCCGGACTTCCCACTTGGTATTGCGGGCCGGACGAAGCTCATAGTTGGTAATATCCTCTATATAAGTGATTATATTCACCCGGCTGTTTTCGAGCGGATTACGGGTGTCGTAATAGTTGAGCTGCACGATGTCGTTGTACCATGTATCGGGATATAGATAATCGAGGGTAGGCATTTTCGTGGTAAGGCCAAAACCACCCGAGAGGCTTATGTCGAGGTCTTTCCCTGCGACGCGGATAGAGGGAAAACGCCATTGCAGGTTGATGCGGGGGTCGAGATAGGGCTTCCCCTGCAAGAGATAACGCTCGTCCATTCCTACCATCATGATGGACCGCAGGCCTACCTGCAACTCGGCCTCGTGCTCTCCTATCGAGGCTACGGTATTGGCTTCGAGGAACGAAGAGAGGTTCTGCAAGGCCGGGATGTCGCGATAAGCGCGCGGCCGGGTGCTCCATGTAGCCGAGAGGGGGCGCGAGGGGTCGTAAATCTGTCCCAAACCGAAATTTTTGGAGTAGTTCCACTCCACCCCGCCCCGCAAGAGAATCTTGAAGAACGGGATATTCCATTCCAACTCTGACTTGGCCTTCAAGAAGGCATTGAAAGGGCGGCCATCGCTAACGTAATCGGCAACATATTCCGAGAAGATAAAAGTCCCGTCGTGTACCCCTTCGCCCCACACGGTGGGGGCTACCGCAGCCCGTTGCGGGCTGACCAGCTTACGGCGTTCGAGACGGTCGCTCTGCATGCTTACCGACGAAAAGAGCTCTATCCCCTTGACCCACAGAACGTGAGGGAGCAGCAGCTTGAAATTGTTGGTAACCGAAGCCCGGTTGTAGGACGATTTATAGGTGTCGATTTTCTGGTAAGAGAGGTCGGGGTCGGTTTTTACATCGTCGAACGAGCCGGTATAGTCGGCACTCGGCGACCACGTCAGCCGCCACTTCTCGCCTATCCAATCGCGGGTGATGCGCAACGAAAAGGTAGCGCGCTTGTAGTTTTCGAGGTGATTGCGGGGGTCGGCCTTGGAGTCTAAAAATCCGGCATCGACATTGAGCAGC
Organism: uncultured Porphyromonadaceae bacterium; assembly: GCA_900542255.1. Lineage (GTDB taxonomy): Bacteria > Bacteroidota > Bacteroidia > Bacteroidales > Barnesiellaceae_A > Barnesiella_A > Barnesiella_A excrementipullorum. The sequence continues at coordinate 8,318 of UQMR01000047.1, read as the reverse complement.
ATATTATAGCGGTCGAAAGAGAAGCCTTTCCCCACAGAGAATAATTTGCTATACTCATCGGCCTTGAAACGCGCAGTAAGAGGTGTTGCGCGACGTATGCGCTTGATATTGACCAAACCGCTGGTAAGGTTACCATACTCTGCCGACGGAATGCCCCGCACAATCTCGACACTCTCTATATCGTCGGTAGAGATGGTGCGCATATCTACGCCTTTGTTGGTTGCGTCACGGGCATACTCAGGCGATGAGGCATCGGTCGTGCCGGGTATGTTCTGCAAATTGGCGTCGGTATTGATGGGTGCCCCGTCTACGACAAAGAGTGTCCCCAAAGAGGATATGGAGTAATCGGAGTTGGAGAGAGGTGTCCCCGAAGCGCCGAGTGTACCTGTCTCGCGCAGATGTATGGAGTTGACCTGCCCCATCTGGGGTGTCTGCGATATGTTGCCGGGCAGAAGTTCGAGCAGGTCTGTGAAGCTGGTGGGTTGGAGGTGTGTCATCATCTCGCGGTTTATCTTAGAGGCACTCACGATGCCCTGCGACTCGTGTGCCGTCACCACCACTTCGGCAAGGGCGTGGCTCGAAGGGGTGAGCTTCAAGGTGACCGAGAGGTCTTCATGAAGCGACAGCTGACGGCTCAACCGATTGTATCCCACATAGGTGACCTGCAAGCTGTAATCGCCCTCGACAACTGCCGCAATAGAGAAGAGGCCGTTCTCGTCGGACAACGCCGAGTAGTCTTCGGGGCCGCTCAGCGAAACCGTGGCAAAGGGAAGCGGCTCGTCTGTCTCGGCATCGGCGACAACACCTTTATAAGAAAAGGTACCGGCATGGCATATTGCATGCGGTGAGAAGAGAAGGAGTAGCGAAAGTATGAGATAGCGGCGGTACTTCATGCTGCGACGGTATAACATCATTACGACAGACGGTATGCCGGCCATTGCCTGCGAATGGGACAAAATGATTCGGCGTGCAATGCCGCGAGCTACCGTGCTAAAATTTGCGAGGGCAAAGATATGGCATACACCATATAGGCGTCTATCGCCACAAATGGTGATTTTAACACAAGAATACCCATTTATAGGGATTGCGGGCGTGATTGCGGCGGCTGTACTTTTGCAACGCCGCTGCCCGAGGAGTGCAAGAGAGCATATGGTACCGACTCCTGCGCAGCTGAAAAACGACAAACAAAACATGTGACAAAAGGACTCTATTTAACAAAAAAGAGATGAAAAAACTTGTACTCATTGCGTCGATAGCTGCATGGTCGCTCGGCGCGTCGGCCCAAGAACTGAATTGGGCAAGAACAATCGACAGTAGCAACAGCGAAAGCCCCAACTCTATCATAGAGAGTGCCGACGGGGGCCTGCTTACGTTCTGCAACTTCGGGTCGAGCAGTGACGGAAACCCTGTTTATTATAACGGGACACAGGTGGGTGCCGGATGTGCGACAATGGCCAACTCGGACAACTACAACGCCCTGGTGATGAAACTGGACAGTAACGGGGAGCTGTTGTGGAACGTTTACAGCAACTCGGGCGACCTCACCATCAACTCGTCAAACATAGCTGCTACAGCAGACGGCGGTGCCGTATTGGCACTGAAAATGCGTTACGCCAGCGGTTATCCTGAAAAATATCCGAAATTTACCGATGCCGACGGTAGTGAATGGACGTTAGAAAATTGGAACACAGGATACCGTGTACAGTATATCGTTATCTTAAAAATCGGCAATTTAGGCGACATAGAATGGGTAAAGAAAGTAGAAGTGGATACTAAACCCGAAGAACTTGCCTCATACTATACAGAGGGTACACCCGACGGCGTAGACCCGTATGCCATAGCCGTAGATGCAGAGCAAAACATATATATCGCCGGCCGATACCGCAAAACGCTTGTATTTACCAATGCCAACAATGGAATCGTGACACTCACACCCCATAACGTCGCAGAGTGGGACGGCGACTCGCAAGATACGAACGGCGACCTGTTATTGGTGAAAATGGACAACGAGGGAAACTATGTAGACCATATCACGTCTAAAGGTATCATCGCTCGCGACCAAATCGTGGATATGCTCTATGACAACGGTAAACTCTATTTCGCAGGCAACATGAAGAGCAACGACGGGACAACTGTCGTAAGTATCGACGGCAAAAACGTAACACCTACCTTGTATGACGACATTGTAATAGGATGTATCGACGTTGCAGGATTTACCGCAGAATGGATTTCAACGATACAAGCATTTCCTGCTTCTAACGGTAAGCATACCACGCAAATAAAGAATTTGCAGATAATCGATAACGAGCTCTACGTAATGGGTCATATCGTCGGAGGCTTTGGAGCCAACGGGGCGTCGCAAGCCGCCATTGCCAGCACAGGAACTATGCAAGAAGGATTTATCGTCAAATACAGTGCAACCGATGGTTCATGGTTGGGTGGTGCTGTCAACGGTAAATCGATAGGCGGATATTACGGAGCTTTCAAAAGCAATAATACGCTGTATGCTTTCGGGTACACGCTCGGTTCGATATTCTTGGACATATATGACGAATCGTCATGGGAACTTAACCGGGAGATAGAACTCATTACGGGCGGAGGCATGTGTACGGCATGGAGCTGCCTCAAACAGGGAGACAACCTATACACATTTACCCGTAGCAACAAGGGGACCTCGACCTTCTACAACTCGGACATCACGACCGAAACCCAAGGATGGGGCAACGTCCTGGCGAGCTGGAACGTAGAGAACCTGGCATCGGCGATACAGAGTGCAACGGCCGACGGCAACACCCGCATTTACGGCGAGGAGGGCGGCGTGAAAATCGTCTGCAACGAAGCCACGGACGTAGCTATCTATAATACGGTGGGACAAATCGTATACAGCGGAAAAGCGGCCGAAGGCTCAAACTTCGTTTCACTGCCGCAAGGCGTATATATTGTAAACGACAAAAAGGTTATTACTTTCTGACGAGACGCTGCATAGAACAATAACTTTCTCTCACTCACTCCTCCGGGGGATTCTTCTCCCGGAGGAGTCAAAGTAAAAACAGTAATCATACATAACAAACTATACAATCATGAAAAGATTTTTTATTATTGCGACTGCTGCGGCTGCATGTATGTGCATGACAGGCTGCAATAACAACGGTGAGAAAAACACAACTTCGCAAACTGTTGCAGAGACGACACCCTCTATCATGGAGGTGGACGGGCTTTTGGCCGAGGCCGATTCGCTCGCCGGTACAGAGGTGACTTTCCAAGGGGTGTGTACCCATACCTGCAAACATGGCGCCCGCAAAATTTTCGTCATGGGCAGCGATGACACACAGGTAATACGTGTAGAGGCTGGCAAGCTGGGGGCTTTCAGCCAAGATTGTGTCAACAATATCGTCACCATAACGGGTATATTGAAGGAACAACGTGTCGATGAGGCCTACCTGCAAAATTGGGAGGCTCAGGCCAAAGCCCAAACGGCCGAGCAACATGGCGACTCTGAGGCCGGATGCGATACTGAAAAGAGTGCCCGCGGCGAAACGGGGAACTCGGTGGCCGAACGTATTGCCGACTTCCGTCGCCGTATTGCAGAGGAAAATGCCAAGAGCGGGAAAAACTACCTCTCTTTTTACTACGTAGAAGCTGTCTCGTATGAGATTGAACGCTAACGATTTGCGCCGGTGGAGCCGCAACATCCATCGTGAACTCTCTTTCTTCTTTGCCGGGGTGCTGTTGATATACGCCGTATCGGGGTTTGTAATGAACCACCGCGATACCATCAACCCGCACTACTCGGTAAAGCGGATAGAGTACAGAACGCCATACCGCATGCCGGCACAAGAGGATATAACCCGCAACGATGTGACGAAGTTGCTGGAAGCCATAGGAGAGGAAAACAACTACACAAAACACTACTTCCCACAACCGGGTGAGATGAAGGTGTTTCTCAAAGGGGGCTCGAACCTATGGGTGGAGCTGGCAACGGGGCATGCGGTGTATGAGTCTGTAAAACGCCGCCCGGTGATAGGCGGCATGACCCGGCTGCATTATAATCCGGGGAAATGGTGGACGATATTTTCTGACATCTTTGCCATAGGGATGGTAGTGATAACAGTCACCGGCGTAGTAATGCTCAAAGGGAAGAAAGGTATCATGGGCCGAGGGGGTATAGAACTGCTCGCCGGCATGGCGATTCCCATTGTTTTTCTCTTATTCTTTTGACCGAGCTGCGCACCGGTATTTTACGCATGAGAACCGCAGCTGTATCTTGCATAGAAGAAGGGGTGCCCTTCCTCTGTGAAAGGGTGTACATCATATCACTGCAAACTTCCTCCTACACTATATGAATATGGAAAATATCATCGAATGCCGCCACCTCACCCACTACTACGGCAAACGCCTCATATACAAAGACCTGTCATTCGACGTGCCGCGAGGCCGCATCTTGGGTCTGCTGGGTAAGAACGGGACAGGCAAAACCACTACCATCAATATACTGAACGGCTACTTGAAGCCGCGCGAAGGCGAGTGCCGTATCTTCGGCGAGAGGATACAAAAAATCGCTCCCGAGAGACGCCGCGACATAGGACTGCTGCTCGAAGGGCATGTGCAATATACGTTTATGACCATCAGAGAGATAGAGCGATTCTACGCGGCATTCTATCCCCGATGGCGTAAAGAGGCTTACTACGAACTGATGTCGCTGCTGAAAGTTGCCCCGGGACAGCGCATCGCCCGTATGTCGTGCGGACAACGCTCGCAGGTTGCGCTGGGGCTGATATTGGCACAAGACCCCGAACTGCTTATTCTCGACGATTTCTCGCTCGGACTCGACCCGGGCTACCGCCGCCTTTTTGTAGAGTATCTGAGAGAGTATGCCGTAAGCGGCGGGAAAAGCGTATTCCTCACGTCGCATATCATACAGGATATGGAGCGGCTCATAGACGACTGCATCGTCATGGACTATGGACGCATTGCCGTGCAGATGCCTGTAAAAGAGCTTATGCGCGACATACATGCCTATTGCTACAACGTCCCCGAGGGCTACCGGCAAGATGCGGTAGAGGGCTTTTTTGCCCCCTCGCGCATATACAACTCGATAGAGATATACAGCTTGCTGCCTGTGGATGAGGCTCGCCGCAGACTTACCGAGGCCGGCATCCCGCTCACGAATCTGCAAATAGTACAACCGGACAATCTCGAAGATGCTTTCATCGGCATCACGGGGAAATACTGATTACTGATGATTATGGAAAAGGCTATACTATACAAAGAATGGATAAAGACAAGGGGCTACTGCCTGCTGGCATTGATTGTTTCGTGCGGCATGGTGGCTTACTGCCTTATGAAAATGAGATATGTCATAGAGATGAAGGGGGTGGAGCATTTGTGGCAGGTGATGATGGAACGCGATGCCGTATTCGTAGACCGCCTCACATATTTACCCGTGGTGGTAGGGGTGCTGCTTGCCATCGTGCAATTTGTACCCGAGATGCAGCAAAAGCGCATGAAGCTGATGTTGCACCTACCCTACCCGCGCTTTCTCAACATCTCTATCATGCTGTTATACGGCGTGGGATGCCTGATTACCTGTTTTGCACTGCACTTTGCGGGTATCTGGCTCTATACACGCACTTTTTTGCCACCCGAGCTTTACAGCCGCATGTTGCTCACTGCGCTGCCGTGGTATATGGCCGGCTTCGCGGCCTATCTGTTGGGAGCGTGGAGCGTACTGGAACCTACCTGGAAAGGCCGTATTGCCAATGTGGCGGTGAGCGTTGCCTTGACAAGCACCTGTTTTCTCTCGATGACTCCCGAGGCTTACAACCGCATGATAGGGCTGCTGGCAATGTATGCGGCGCTCTGCTTTTTCTTACCGATGCTCTCGGTACAACGTTTTATAGACGGCAAACAAGACTAATCTCGCACAAAACATTTAGCAATGATACGTTTCGCAAAGATAATATGGTGGGCCTCGGTAATATGGCTTGTTTTATGGCTTGTACCGAACCTCTATGACTTCCTGCTCGTGCAACCGCAAAGCACGCCTTTTACCTTATATAGTACCGTAACCGGCGATTTTGCCTGGATAGACCGCTCGCAGGGGCATGCCATCTACACCGATAGAGAGGGGAAGCGATATACAGAGAGTGAGTTTGACAGCATCTTCCCGTTTTTCTATTACCGGCAGCTGATGGCCGATGAGAGGTTCCCCGACACGCTACATGGTATTGCCGTATCGCCGCGTATGGCACAGACCGGGTCGTTCATGTTCAAGAGTTCGCCATTGTCATACAACGCTCCGAAAATAGAGTTGTATCCGCTGTTGGAGTCGATGTCGGGACGGGTCGATCTGAAAATGCCCGATGATGTATTCCGCATCACCGACCGGGGCATCGAGTTTATCGGCATGACCGACAACCGCGTAGATGCAGCAAAAAGCGATGCCTATACCGAAGCTATGGAGCGAAAGGGTTTTACATTTCCGCCGCAAATCATAGCCGGGAATCCTACCATCAAGAAAGAGTATGACGAGGGATATCTCATGACCGACAAGGAGGGCCAGCTTTTCCATCTGAAACAGGTGAAAGGGCGTCCTTACTGCCGTCATATCGCACTGCCCGACAGCCTGCATGTTGCCCATATCTTCCTGACGGAGTTCCGCGACCGCCGTTTTCTGGCCTTTCTCGTCGATGACCGCCATCGCATGTATGTGCTCTATACCGGCAGCTATGAGATAAAACAGGTAGAGATTCCGGCTTTCGACCCCACCCGCGAAGCCATCTCTATCATAGGAAATCCCTTTGACTGGACTCTGTCGCTGACCTCTCTCTCCGATGCCTCTCTCTATGCCATAGATGCAGCGACGCTGCAATGTGTGGGGAGGATGCGACACAATACAGAGGTCTCCCTGGCCGAGAAGTTGCGACAGTATGCAATGCCTCTGCGCCTCGGTTTTGTTTCGCCCATAGACCCGTATGTATTCCCGAGAATCAACGAATACTAACCCCGGCGTTGCGCCCGGCCCGACAAGAAAGGGCCGGGCGCGATTGTAACCGGGGAACGCCCCGGTATAATAGGCCGTTCACCGAAAGGCCCTCTCGCTCACGCCATATCTCGCGGAACAAAACATGCCTGCCTCTATCCCTTCGGCCCGCTGTTAAAAAGGAGCCTAAAATTTGTTGCAGACAACAAAAGAGCCTATCTTTGCGTTACCGAGATACTATATGAACAGAATAAACCGGGCGCTACTGCTCAACACGATAGGTTTGCTCATTACATCGTCGATATTGATAGGGCAACGATATATGGACATTCCCGACAGCATTGCCATCGTGGCCTGCTGCATTGCCCTGGTGTGCATTGTGGCGGGCATCATCATCTCTATAAGGACCATTATCAAGAAAAGGGAGGAGTGATGTACCGCTCTTCTCGACACGTACCGCCCCGAGAGGGGTGATGTGCCGCAGCTTGCGTGCGGGTACCGTACCGAAGGGAATATCTTGTCTCCGTTCCCCCCTGCAAAAAAGAGCCGGCGTATCACCTTGGTGACACACCGGCTTCCTTATATCTGCTGACATCTGCCCTGCCGGCAGAGCCATGCGGCCGCCATCAGTTGGAAAGAGAGAATGAACCGCGGCCTATGACGAAATTGTCGGCAAAGATTTCCACTTCGTAATCGCCGGGATAGAGATACTCCTCGACATCCCAGAAGAGTGTCACCCCGTTTATCTCCTCGCCGGTATATTCTATGAGCTTGCGGCAGGAATAGGGTATCTCACTGCCTTCGAAGGGGAACAGGTCGCCGGCATTTTTCACCAGCACATCGCCGTCGGGCTTGGTGATACGGGCATAGATATATTTCTCGCCCACCTCGGCAGTTACATTTTTGGCGATGGAGAAGGTAATCTGCAATTTGAGGGTATCTTTTATCTTCTTGGCCTTCTTGCCTCGTTTGTTGAGGGGAAGTATCTGTACATTGACGGCATCGAGTTTCGAGGCCCGTGTCACCTTCTCGGTAAGCTCCTCGCGCTCGCGACGCAATTCGCCGGCAGCTTGCGACACCTCATTATACTTGCGTTTTACCGACTCGTTCTCTTCACGCAGTCTCTTGTTGGCCGTGTTGAGCGAGTCTATCTGGGCGATATAGGTACGCATGATGCCGCGCAGGGTCTCCAACTCCTTGCGCAACTCGGCAATGCGTGCTGCACTGGTTTTCTTTACCGTTTTCAGCTCCTCGTAAAGGCGTTGCACCTTTATCTGCTCGGCTTCGAGCTTTTCGATGAGCGAGTCGTTTTTGAGAATGGTTTTCTGCCCCTCAT
>UQMR01000046.1 GCA_900542255.1 uncultured Porphyromonadaceae bacterium | reverse complement strand
AAAACTTAGAGATCATATTTCCACAACATTCTATCAAAACCAACTTTCTTGTTGATTCAACTGGATGCAATATCTCTAATTTAATTGATAAATTAGAAACTGGTATAACCCCGTTATACGATTTAATTTCACTTGAAAGCAATTTAGGCTCTGCAATTGCTTTAAAACAAAACTCTTCTCGACCTGCTATAGATATTTTTACTACCGACTCTAATGCATACTTTATACGCGCCAGAAAGACGTTGGGATTTGGTTTTAATGGTCACGATCTCTCTCGTATTACGTTCTCCGTTAAAAGCGACGGTACAATTTATAGTGCTAATAGTCAACTAACACTATCTGACGAAACCCATAAGCAAAATATCGCAACTGTAAGCGGTGTATTAGCAAGTTTACGGGAAGTAAATCCAGTTAGCTACACCCTTAATATAGGAGGGAACGAAGATCTAGAACAAACGACAACTCGTATGACGACAAGCACATCAGTATTATCAGACAACAATGAAATTACCCCTGCAGTGCAAGCATTGATAGATGCCGAATCCAACCGCCCTAAATATGGATTTGTTGCACAAGACATTGCTCAGATATTTCCTAATGTGGTCTATACGTTGCCTTCTGGCGAAAAAGCTATTGCATACCAAGAACTAATCCCTGTTCTTGTTAGTGCCATCCAAGAACTAGATGCCGCTAATGACAGCTTGATAGCTCGGATTGAAAAATTGGAAAATGATTCAGACATACCACGAAACCTGGCTCCTGCAGCACTTCAAGAAGCAGTAATTTCGGGAGATGTTGCTCTTTTACAAAATACCCCTAATCCTTTCGACAACTCCACGGTTATAGCATATCGTTTGCCTGAAGGTACAGCAACAGCCATGATTATAATATGCGATATGACAGGAAAACTATTACAGTCTTATCCATTACCCATACAAAAAAATGATGGCAGTATCTCAGTGCAAGCGGGAAGTTTCGCTCCAGGGATATACCTCTATTCCTTATTGGTAGATGGGGTACAAGTTGACACCAGACAAATGATTATTAATAAGTAACAATCACCATGAAAAAAAATATATTCATTACCTTATTTATTATTCACACTATAGGATTGGCTCGGGCGCAACTCAACGATATTTGTTTCATGATACCAGATGTACAAAATGTACAGACCATGAATGCGTCCTCCTATACAGCGTTAACAATAAATGTTGACAGTACAGTCATTACAATAGATTCCACGCCAATATATTGGTTAGCTGTAAGTGGCAACATAACTTTAACGTCTTCACAAAGTTTTATACGTATTATTTTAGTCGACAACCAAGGTGTCGAGTATTTAGTCTACGAAATAAATGATTTGCTTACCGATACGAATCAATTCTCCATTATTGATATAGGACGAGAGACACTATGGAGCGAGGCTATAATACCAACCCGACTTGTTGTGCGTTTAAATGATGCTACTCTGACACTCACGTCAATTAATAAAGGTACTAATATCCTGCCAGAAAGTATGCCTGCACTAAAAAAATCACGAACCGAAGCACAGAATGATACAATAATAAATACACTCAACCGTCAACTGGTAGCTCGCGACATACCTTGGCGTGCCGGATTAACTGAAATAGCAACACAAACTTACAACGTGAGACGTGCTATCTTAGGAGACAACTCTCCTTTCCATAATTTAGAATATTTTGTGGGAGGTTATTATGTTGATCCAGCTTTCGATCCAGCAAATTCGCCCGCAATAGAAGATGCTTATGTACCAGAATTTGATTGGCGCAATCGCCATGGACGCAATTGGATTACACCAATCAAAAGACAACAAAAAAATGATTGTTGGGCATTTGCAGCTATTGCAACTGGAGAATCATATATAAACCTCTATTTTAATAAACTACTAAATATCGATTTATCCGAACAACAAATGGAAGCCGTCGATGGTTCTTCTTTTGAAAATGGAGGATTAATTAATGAGGCTATGCAATATATGACAGAAGAAAATCTTGTTACAGAAAACTGTTATCCTTATGGTTATATTTCGTATCTTGATACTCTTCCCACTGGAGAAATTCATCGAGAATGGGAAAAAATATTTACCGAACGATGCGAAAATCCTGACACCACATTCAAGTTTGATAATACACACACAATTGGAAATCTAAATAAAATTACAAAATCCAAACAATTAATTTTAAATGCGCCATTTGCCATGGATGTTTATGGTATGTGGCATGTTATGTCCTGCATTGGGTATAAAACCATTGAAGCTGGCGATACAATACATATAGACTCTGATATAACATCATATCACACACCTCCTATTATTATTTCTGAAACTAGCCCGTATCTTGGACAAAACGCATGGTTATTAAAAAATAGTTATGCTTGGTACATCTCAACAGCCGGGAATTGGTCTATCATTTATGATCATGGTATCCGATATATGATAATAGATGAAAGTCATATACTTAGTAGATCGTCTTATTTCACCGGTAAAGTATTCAGTAATATCTTTACAGACGATGACGTGGTTATTGAAGATCGCGATGGAGACGGATATTATTTTTGGGGAATAGGAGAAAAACCCGCTCATTGTCCTGCATGGGTTCCCGATATTCCGGATGGTAATGATGCAGATCCGAAATACGGTCCGATGGATGAATTCGGATATTTGCAAGAAATAGGGCCCGACAACTGCGCACCCACTATAATTACAAAGGATACTACCTGGAGTACGCCACAACTTATTCAAGGCAACCTGCGTATCCGCGCTGGCGTGACACTAACAGTAAAAAACCACCTTACAATACATAAGGATGCTCAAATAATAGTAGAGGGCGGGCGTCTTATCGTTGATGGTGGCACAATCCACAACGGATGCATACTTAATCAAGGTTCAATTATATTACGTAACAATGGAATAGTTGAACTGCGTAATGACGACCGCATGGAACATGCACCCGACCTCCCATTGCGGAATACTATCACACCTCCATTCCCCATAGAACTACGTGTGGATTATGGTGAAATAAGAAATATCTAACAACCTAAAATAATATTATCATGAAACGGATTCTATTATCTTCGGTACTATTCCTGGCCGGTTACATCGGCTGCATGGCAGCTCACGACTACATTCCCTATGTAGCCGGCGGAAAAGAGTGGGTGGAATATACGCCTGCGGGTACTCCCGCCTACTTCCGCTATACCATAGACGGAACTGCCGAAATAGAGGGCAAAGAGTATCAACTCATGACAGAACGCCGCTATGCACCCATGGAGACTCCCGCCTACACCGATGGCGAACCCATATATGTAAGGGAAGAAAACAAGCGCGTATATATCTATCGCAACGGGCAGGAAGAACTCATCTACGACTTCAATCTGGAAGCCGGTGATGCTGTCGCCGCTACCGGAGATGCCGGCGAATATACCATACACGTAGACAGTGTGGTGGAGCGCGAGGTTGCCGGCAAGCTGCATAACTTCTATTACGTATGGTACGAATCGGACAATTTCCCCAACTCGCCCGGTGCCGACAAACTCTGCGATACTTGGGTCGAAGGGATAGGAGCCGTAAACATAGCCATACTCCACTCCAACGGCCGCTTTGGACAATCAGGAACAGCCGTATTCTCTTATTATAGAGAACCATCCACAGATTTTGTATATCCCGAAGGGCACGATGTAATAGATTTCAGCAGTGTCAATGCAGTCATGACGGATGCCGTTTTACGTCGCGACGGCTCACTCCTCAGTTGTAGCGGCCGACTGACACTCTACGACTTAGGCGGCCGCCATGTGGCCGACGGCTCGACAATAGACCTGGCCCGCCTGCCGCGTGGCGTATATGTCGCAAAAGCAGAGCTCTCAGGCGGTACAACAGCCGTTGCCAAAGTGGTGTGGTAATCTTATCAGAGAGACTCTCTCAACAAAAAATCGCCCGCCGATTTGTCGTGGTCGGCAGGCGATTTTCTTTTATTATCAACTTACCCAACGACACATCTGAGCGACAAAAGGAGAGTTATTCAAATAAAAAACGTGCCATTATATTGTAAAAACGGCAAATAACCCTTACCTTTGCAGCGCTTTATCGGTCGAGTAGCTCAACTGGATAGAGCAACAGCCTTCTAAGCTGTGGGTTGCGGGTTCGAGTCCCGCCTCGATCACTCAACGCCATAAGTCTCGCAAGACTTATGGCGTTGTAGTTTTCATACCATTCCGCCAATGTATCCTCAGGGGGTATTGCACCGCCTTACGCAACATGCTTGCGCGAACGCACTACCTTGATGACAAGAAAGACTACAAGTGCAATGAAACAGACCAGTATGGTTATCATCTCTACCTTGTGATTCATGGGGTCTACCCAAAACTCGGTGAGGATGCGGTTGCGTGAAAAGACCTCGATAAAAGTCCAGAATATAATCACCGTAGAGATAGCCATGCGTATATTGGCGCCCCACGCCCCTAACTTCAATTCATAGCGGAACATAAAGACAGAGCCCACCAGGCACCCTATGGCGACAATAAGGGTAACCGGATGTTTGTCGCCCAAGAAGACAGGGTCGTAAAGGAACATCAAGGCAAGATAGAGCGTCCACAACATCATATTCAGTTCGAGGAATGTTGTGATGGCTGTATGACGCGACATGGAATGCGGTATTATCTCTTCGCGCCGTTTCCTGAAAAACACCTTCTGCAACCAATTATAGGCATGACAGCCCGTGCGTGTGTTGAACAAATAGATAACCATGAACATCATCCACATCCCGAAGGTTGCCGGCATAATGAGATACTCGGGACGCGAACCTGTAAGCTCCTTGATTTGGGCGGCCGTCATATCGGCGATATTCACACCGTTGATAGTGATGCCATGGCTCACGGCTATGCCGTCGACATACTCGGTAACCGACGACACCACCCCCGAACCGACAAGGTCGTACTGTACGCCATAGCGCGAGGCGTAATAGGCAAAGAGAAACTCTACCCAGCCCGTCCAAAACAAGAGGCCGCCAAAAAGTCCGCAAAGCGTCTGCTGCGTATCACCTTTTACAAATACGCCGGCTATCGCGATTGCCAGCCCTACAAGCCCCATGGCAAACGCTGCATAGTGCAACGCGGTCACAGAGAGAGTAGCCTCCATCACTTTCATCAAAGCATGCCCCAAAGGCATTGTACACAACACGAGGAAAAACGAAGCCAACGTTTTGCCCCAATACTTCTTCTGTTCCATATTGCTATTTGTTTTTGATATATTTACCGACAGGTATCGCTCCTGTTGTACTCTATTTTTCCAGCATTATCCCAACCGCACTGCAACATGCAAAATCTGTTGCAAGTTATAAAATATATCGTTGCAACAACAACAATCCGGCCGAAATAAAAATTTTCCCTCACCGCAAGGCGGCAGATACGGCCAAAGAGTGCCATAAAATATTTTTCTTTCGCGTACAGGGGCTTTTCGCCTATTCTTCGTATATTTGCCGCATCGGTTCCAACGGCCACGGCCATACAGGATTAAAAGGGAATCAGGTGCAAATCCCGAACAGTCCCGCTGCTGTAAGTTCCGTACTACGTCACATGCTCGCAAAGCCACTGAATGAGATTTGGGAAGGCGCATGACGACGGGAACAAGTCAGAAGACCTGCCGATACTGTTTCAATAGCTTTCGAGGACAGAGCCTATTGGATGCCCCGCCTTATCGGGCCGGACTCGCTTCGGCACCCCCTCCCGGCACATCCTACCCCACTGCGTCACGAGGCTATGAACCGACTAAACAGCCTTGCGATGAACATCAATGCCAAAATATTGCCAATCCTTGCATTGCTCCTCCCGCCTGCCACAATCGCACGGGGAGAGAGCCAACTCGACTCTATACAACAACTCAACGAAGTGGTCGTCACGGCCAACCGATACAGTGAGGTTATACCCTCGCAAAAACTCACCGGTAAGGAACTCGAAAGCCTCAACAGCCTCTCGGTAGCCGATGCCCTGCGATACTTCTCGGGCGTGCAGCTGAAAGATTACGGCGGCGTGGGCGGTATCAAGACCATAGACATACGCAGCATGGGCAGCAACCACATGGGGGTATATTACAACGGCATACAGCTCGGCAATGCCCAAAACGGACAGGTAGACCTCGGCAAATTTTCGTTGGAGAATATCGAGGAGATATCGCTCTACAACGGACAGAGAAGCGACATCTTCCAGTCGGCGCGCGAGTTCGGCTCGGCCGGGTCGATTTACCTGACGACACGCCGTCCTAAATTTGCCGAAGGCGAAACCGCCCATCTCAAAGCCGGGATAAAGACCGGCTCTTTCGGAACTATCAATCCATCTGTCTTGTTCGAGTACAAGATAAGCGAAAACCTCAGCGCCACCTTCAACGCCGAGTGGATAAACGCCAGCGGGGAATATAAGTTCCGCTACCGCCGTGTCACCCCCTCGGGCGAGGTGGCATACGACACCACAGCCGTCAGAGAGAACGGCGACATCGACGCCGTACGCTTCGAGGGCGGCCTGCAAGGATATCTGCCACGCGGCAAGTGGAAAGCCTATCTCTACCACTACTCCTCGGAACGGGGCATCCCGGGAGCTATCGTCAACAACGTGTGGCGACGGGGCGAAAGGCTGTGGGACCGCAACTCTTTCGCACAAGGCATGTTTGAATATGACATTACACAGAAACTCAGCACCAAGGTCAATGTGAAATATGCCTTCGACTATACCCGCTACGTCAACAACGACGACAAACTCATACACGTAGACAACATCTACAAGCAACGCGAGGCATATGTATCGTGGGCTAACAAATACACCATATTGAAAAACTGGGATGTCTCGGTCGCCTACGACTACCAATGGAACGAGCTGTCGGAGTATATGGATGCCTCGCGACACACTCACTGGCTATCGGCCGCCACGGCCTACTCGCTGGGCGACTGTTTCAAAGTTCAAGCCTCGGTATTGGCAACCTTTGTCGACGAAAAAGCCCCCGAGGGAGAAAACACGTCCGACAAGCAAAAGGTTACACCCGCCGTTTTCCTCTCTTACAAGCCCTTCAAGAAAGCCGACCTCATACTCCGCGCATTCTACAAGCAGAGCTACCGCATGCCCACCTTCAACGACCTCTACTATACCGACATGGGCAACGCATACCTGCGCCCCGAACTTGCCACACAGTACAATGTAGGCATCGTGTATGACTTGGACCGCAACGAGAAGCTCTTCTCCTTTTTCAGGATAGGAGCCGACGTCTATTACAACCTTGTAAAAGACAAGATAGTAGCCTATCCCAAAGGGCAGCAGTTCCGTTGGACGATGCTCAACCTCGGGATGGTCGACATTCGCGGCATAGATGCACAAGCCATGGCCGTATTCCGCTTCCTCTACGATATAACACTTACCACCAAGCTGCAATATACCTACCAGGAGGCCATAGACATCACCAACCCTGCCGACAGTTACTATCGCGACCAGATTCCCTATATCCCGTGGCACAGCGGCTCGGCAGTCGTCATGCTGGGGTGGCGCGATTGGAGCCTCAATTACAGTTTTATCTACGTAGGAGAACGTTATAACCAGCAGGAAAACATATTATACAACTACACGCAGCCTTGGTACACCAATGACATATCGCTGATAAAGGCATTCACGATAAAAAACATACGGCTCAAAGCGACCATCGAGGTAAACAACCTGCTGAGCCAGGATTATGAGGTCATCCTCAACTACCCCATGCCCAAACGCAACTACCGCATAGGACTCACCGTAGAGATATAACGCTATGACAAGATATGGCAAACATATAACGATAGGGGCTTTTATCGCCATCATGTGCCTGCTCGCGGCTTGCCGCAAGGACGAGATGATAATGCCTGCCGAATACGACCGGTTGCCCATAGCGACCGACCCCGACTGCAACCCCATAGGCATGTATCTGCTCAACGAAGGAAACATGGGCAGCAACAAGGCGACCATCGACTTTGCCGATTTTGCCAACGCCACCTATGCCCGCAACCTCTATGCCGAGCGCAACCCTACGGTAGTCAAGGAGCTGGGCGATGTGGGCAACGATATACAGATATACGGCAGCAAGCTCTATGCCGTCATCAACTGCTCGCACAAGGTAGAGGTCATGGATGCCCATTCGCTGGTACGCATAGGGCAGGTTGATATACCCAACTGTCGCTATATACGTTTCTCGGGCGGCAACGCATACGTATCGGCATACGTGGGGCCCGTAGCCATCGACCCCGATGCCCAACCGGGAGCCGTCTATCGCGTAGATACCGCCACACTAACCATTACAGCCCGGACAACCGTCGGCTACCAGCCCGACGAGTTGGAGATTCTGGGAGATTATATCTACGTAGCCAACTCGGGCGGATACCGCGCCCCCGATTACGACAATACCGTGTCGGTCATAGAGATGCATAACATGCGGCAGGTGCAGAAAATACCGGTAGCCATCAATCTGCACCGCATTCGCAAAGATAAGTACGGGAAGTTGTGGGTCACATCACGCGGCAACGAGGGTGCTATACCGTCGCGACTTTTTGTCCTGGAAAAAGAGAAGGACAGCTCCTACCAAATGAGCGTAACCGACACCATAGAGGTACCCTGTTCCGAGATGTGCATCCAAGGCGACTCGCTCTACTATTACAGCCTCGCATGGGACAATGCAAACGGGAAAAACATCGTCTCGTATGGCATCATAGACGTGCGCACACGACAACTGCTCACCGACCATTTCATCACCGACGGAAGCGAAAAGGAGATAGAGACGCCATATGGCATACAGGTCAATCCGCAAAACGGCGACATATATATCACCGATGCCAAAAACTACGTGTCGAGCGGCATGCTGCATTGTTACAGCCGCGAAGGCAAGAAGAGATGGAGTATCCGCACCGGAGATATTCCGGCACACATGACTTTCTTATACCGATAAACATGAAAAAAGCACTCATACCCTTATGCGTTCTGCCCTGCCTGCTGGCTGCCTGCCAAGAGGAGATACCGATGGTAAGTTTAGGCATAGACGATGCCTATGCCATAGAACGCATGAAAGCGCTCACGCTGCATCCCGAGTTTCAGGGAGAACGTTATGAATGGTACCTGCAAAATAAACAAGGCGCCGACTCGTTGGTCTCCACCGATAGAGATTACACCTTCATCAGTGCCAGCACCGGCGTATTCCAACTGAAATTGCAGATAATCGACGCCGTCAATCCCCTGGAACACCACGTAAGCATTGTCGTATGGGAAGAAGAGGTTGCTTACAGCCGCTACATTGCAAAAGTATATGAATATCGCCCGGCCCCGGGACAATTCGTAAACCAGTTACCGCAATATCAGGAGGGGGATACCGAAGAGAATATGCGGCAAAAGGCCGAGGAGTATATCTCGGGCACCAACAACCGGGCTATCTCGCTGGGAGGATATGGCGGATATGTCACCTTCGGTTTTGACCACACGGTCGTAAACGTTGCAGGAGAAAAAGACTTCAAGATTCTCAGCAACGCATTCTACGGCGGCTCAGGAACACAACCCGGGGGGAGTGCCGAGCCGGGTATCGTCCTGGTTTCGTTCGACCGTAACAGCAACGGCATCCCCGATGACGAATGGTACGAACTGGCCGGCAGCGAATACCACAAGCCCGAGACACGCCACCACTACACCATCACATACCACCGGCCGGCGGCCGACCATGTTTCCACGCCCATCCCGGGCACAGCCATCACCGACTCGTCATACATCCGCTGGGACGACAACGATGGCAACACGGGTTATATAGCCCGCAACAGCTTCCACAGCCAAGAGTACTTTCCGCAATGGCTCACCGACGAGCAACTGACATTCACAGGCACCCGCCTGGCCGACAATGCCGTCGACGAAAGCGGCACAGGCTCATACTACGTACTGAATGCCTACGACTGGGGATATGCCGACAACCATCCCAACGATGCCGAGGAGAAAATCAGCTTCGACATAGCATGGGCGGTCGACACCGACGGCAACCCGGTAGATTTGCCCGGGGCCGATTTTATCCGCGTATATACGGGGGTCAATCAACAATGCGGGTGGATTGGAGAGATTTCGACCGAAATAACGGGAGCCGAAGATTTGCATGTTACGGATTTATCGGCAACAGAGCCCTAATACCTGTAACAAAAAACGCCATTACGGGCTAACTCATGAAATGCAACTCTTGCAACACGTGGCGAATCTTCTCGTAGGTGACATGGCGGGTAGGGACAAGCGGCAGGCGTAGCTTGTTCTCGATAAATCCCATAGCATTCAGCAGGCACTTTACACCGGCCGGATTGCCATCGACAAACAGCAGACTGAAAAGCTCGGTAAAGCGGTGGTGTATGGCAAGGGCATGCGAAAAGTCGCCGTTGAGAGCCAGGCGCACCATGCGGCTGAACTCTTTGGGGAAGGCATTGCCTACAACCGATATGACTCCCTCGGCTCCGAGCGTAATAAGAGGAAATGTCACGCCGTCATCACCCGATATTACCTTAAATTCGGCCGGCTTGTTCTTGATAATATCATCCATCTGCGTGATGTTGCCCGATGCCTCCTTGATAGCAATGATGTTCGAGCAGTCGCGAGCCAGTCGCAATGTAGTATCGGCCGCCATATTCACTCCCGTGCGCCCGGGGACATTATACAAAACGACAGGCAGCGGCGAAGCAGCGGCAATAGCCTTATAATGTTGGTAAATACCCTCCTGCGAAGGTTTGTTATAATAAGGGACGACCGACAGCACAGCCTCGAAACCATCCAGATTGTCGTGTTGCAAATGTTGCGTAACATAACGCGTGTTATTACCGCCCATACCCAATACCAAAGGAATGCGGCCATGCGTGCGTTCCACGACAAAACGCTTGATTTCCTCTTTCTCCTCTTCGGTCAACGTGGGTGTTTCGGCAGTAGTCCCCAATACGACAAGATAGTCGGTTCCGTTCTGTATAAGATATTCTATAAGACGAGCCAAGGCGTTAAAGTCGATGCTTTCGTCCTCTTTAAAAGGAGTAATCAACGCCACTCCCATACCGCTGAGATTTATTCTTGACATATTGATGCTTATTCGCTGTTACACATTTGCAAAGTTAAGAAACTGTTTCATTATATCGGCGGCAAACTGCATAAATATCACACGAGACACGACATCGGGCCGACGACACCCCTTTGCCTATGCGTTCTCCTTATCGTCGGGCGTATCGCCGCCTATCTTACCCCAATAAAATAACATATCTTGCAAGAGCAATACCACGCCGGGATTATCATTGCAGCGTATGGCGAGGTCGTAGGGCACGTTGCGTTGCATGGTATCTACAACCCCTATTTTCATGCGGGCGCCACTTCGTGCCGCCAGAAACTGCATGGCGGGATGCTTGGGAGAAAGGTCTATCAGGACATCGGCCTCAATGGTATCAAACTGCTCTATCTCTCTCTTCGACGGCAAGGGCAGCCACCCCATGCAGCGACGGCATATATAGAGAGTCGTACCGGGCAGAGGGCTCTCAATCGAAGGTCGGGCTACGGTGCGTATGACCCACGTCACCTTTTTGCCTTCGATGTCCCACTGCCGCGCCATATCGTGCAGCACGGGCACATCGGCAGCATCGGCAAGGACTACGATGCTGCGGGCTTGCGAGTAGGCTACAAAGTCGGCTTTGCGCTTCCGCTCCCACTCCTGCGATATTCTCCTACGGGTTATAAAATCTGTCATGCCATTGCCTTTTTAAGGGTTTGTACCATCTATCATGCCCAGGAAATCATCCTCCGAAATAATCGTCACGCCAAGGCGTGTTGCTTTTTCCAATTTGGCAGGGCCCATATTGTCGCCTGCCAGAAGATACTTCGTGGCACCCGATACCGAGGCCACATTGCGCCCGCCGTACTGCTCTATCATGGCTTTATACTCGTCGCGGGAGTGATACTTGAATGTACCGCTTATGACAATGGCAGCACCGCCAAATATATTTTCACGCAACGCCGCTGGGGCACTCTCCTCTACCTCCATAACTACGCCGTACTGTGCCAGCCGCTCTATAAGCAAGAGGTTGTCTATGTCGTCCATATACTCTACCACGCTATGAGCAATGCGCTCACCTATGTCGGGCACGGCCATCAGCTCCTCGACGGTTGCCTCACGCAGCCTTGCCATCGAGCCAAAGGCTGTTGCAAGGCGTTTGGCGACCGTCTCGCCCACAAACCTGATACCCAATGCATACAAGACACGGGGGAAGGGTACACTCTTGGAACGTTCTATCGACCGGATGATGTTCGAGGCCCACTTGCGACCTTGCAGTTTCAGGGCTGCCACATCATCGACGGTAAGTATATACAAATCGGCTACATTGCGCACCATGCCCCGCTCATAGAAGGCGGCTACCGTCTCGGGACCAAGGTCTTCTATATCCATCGCCTTGCGGCTTATAAAATGCTCTATACGCCCTTTGATTTGCGGCGGACAATGATTCCCGTCGGGGCAATACCACGCCGCCTCACCCTCCTCGCGTACCAACGTGGCGCCGCATTCGGGACAGTTCCTGACAAATCGTACCGGCTCGCTGCCGGGGCGGCGCTTGTCGGCATCGACGGCCGTTATTTTGGGGATTATCTCTCCGCCTTTCTCTACATGCACCATATCGCCTATGTGCAGGTCCAAGGCGCGTATAATATCTTCATTGTGGAGGCTTGCCCGCTTGACGACTGTGCCCGAGAGCAAAACCGGGGCAAGATTGGCTACGGGCGTAATCGTACCCGAACGGCCTACCTGAAAATCGACCGATTTGAGCTCCGTCACCGCCTCTTCTGCCTGAAATTTATAGGCTATGGCCCAACGGGGCGATTTAGCCGTATAACCCAAATCGCGCCGTTGCTCCAACGAAGCCACTTTCAGCACAATACCATCGGTGGCAACAGGCAGGTTGCGACGCTCCGTATCCCAATAATCGATATACTCCTTCACCTCTTGCAGCGAGTGCAACACACGCATGGCATCGCTTATCTTAAAGCCCCACCGGCGGGCGCATTGCAGATTCTCATAATGGTCGTCGCCGGGCAGCTTATCGCCCAACAGGTAATAGAAGTAGGCATCCAAACCGCGCGAGGCCACCACGGCCGGGTTTTGTAATTTGAGTGTCCCCGATGCCGCATTGCGGGGATTGGCAAACAACGGTTCTTCCTGTCGCTCCCGCTCCTCGTTGAGTGCATCGAACGACTTCCACGGCATAAGCACCTCGCCCCGTATCTCGAAGAAATCGGGATAGTCATCGCCCCGCAACACAACCGGGATAGAACGTATGGTGCGTATGTTGCGCGTCACATCATCGCCCCGCGTCCCGTCGCCCCGTGTCACGGCCCGCACAAGGCGGCCCTTTTCGTAGGTCAACGAGATGGATGTCCCGTCAAACTTCAACTCTCCCACCAGGTGAAACGGCATACCGCCGAGACCCTGCCGCACCCGCTCATAGAAAGCGGCTACCTCTTCTATCGAATAGGTATTTGATAGCGACAGCATCGGATATGTATGCTCCACTTGCACAAAAGCATGATTGATGTCGCTGCCCACATGTCGGGTAGGCGAGTCGGGCGAGGCAAACTGCGGATACTCTGCTTCGAGTTGTTCCAACTCGTGCATCAAACGGTCAAACTCGCGGTCGTCTATCGTAGGAGCATTCAGCACATAGTAGTTGTAGTTGTGCTCATCGAGCGTCTTGCTCAGATAGGCGATTCGTTCCTGGGGGTCAAAATTATTCTCCATCATATTGCAAAGATACGCCATGCTACACAAACATCGACAACAGATTGGGTGAAAAAGAACAAACAAACCTTGCAAAACTACCGTCCCCTCCTGCATACGCCGCAATCGCCGCGACACGGTTTCAACGCTCTATCGGCCGATAGCCGTCGAGAGCGGCTTGCAGGCGCGCCACCATCTCATTGCGCAAGCCTACCGGCTCTACGACCGTCACCTCACGCCCCAACGAAAGCAGCTCTTGTATAAGGTCGTATGTAACATACATGTTGTAACGGAAGGTGACCACACCGTCGTGCGTCTCCAACTCCTGCTGCGAATGGTGCAAC
This sequence comes from uncultured Porphyromonadaceae bacterium, assembly GCA_900542255.1. GTDB lineage: Bacteria > Bacteroidota > Bacteroidia > Bacteroidales > Barnesiellaceae_A > Barnesiella_A > Barnesiella_A excrementipullorum. Next base: position 4,152 of record UQMR01000046.1, on the reverse strand, counting down.
GGCAGCGCCCTGAAATATTGCGCCTGCCGCGACGAAACACGCAACACAATCTTTTGGGGCACCTCATCGCCACGCATCACCCCAAAGCTGTCGTGAAAATAGCGGGCTGCATCGAAGCCGGCAGGATACAGATATTCGTCGGCCGTCATCGAGATGTCGAGAATGCGGTCGAGTGCATAGGTCTTTATTTTCTGTTCGGGGCGGTTCAGGCCCACCACATACCAACGACGGCGAAAGGCCTTGACGAAATAGGGTTCCAGCTCCACGGCCTTGGCCTCGGCATTCCAGAAAGCATGGTAGGAGAAGCGCACTACCCTGCCCGCCTGCATGGCAGCGACAAGGGTTTCGAGGTAATCATACCCCGACGGTATCTGCTCAGGCAATACGCGCGAGGCAACAGAGACGCCCTCTTGCAGCAGATGGTTCACCGACAACAAATCGTATATCCACTGCCGCATGCTGCCGGCAGCCCCCGCACCGTCCGACTCTATGTAATACTCATACGTAGCAGCATCATACGCAATGTTTATGTCGAAAAGCACCTCGGTTTTTTCCCTGTAATTGGCAAATGTCCGGCGGCTCATGGGCATACCGCCCGACCATTCGCTCTGTCGCCACAAACGGTCTATCTCGGCTCGCGTGATACGTTTGTAACGCCACAGCGTATTGAAAAACCACAAGTAACGATAAAACGCCGACTCTCCCATAACCGCCCTCACACGATAGTCACCGGCGGCTTACGCTCGCCGAAATATTGTGATAAAACCGGCGCAAAAGGCGTAGGGAAGCTGCGTGCTCCTGCCGGACAGCCCTTTACACAGGCACAGCACTTGATGCAAAGCGAGGCGTCGGTGTGCCACTCGTCACCTGCGACAATAGCTCCTGCCGGACACATCGCCACACAACAGCCGCAATGCGTACACCGGTCTGGGTCCGTCGTAGGCGCAACCGGCAGCGGCGAACTCTTGCCCTGCTGCAACGAAACGATAAACTCGGCAAAACGCTGTTTTGAGAGCACCGGACTCTGCGGCTCCTGCATGCGGCTCACATCGACCGGCACAATAGCATCGGCGGCATCGAGCTTGCGACGCACGGCAGCGCCCCACTCTTGTGCCATGGCAAGGTCGGCATCGTCGGGACGACCCGCTGCAATGGGATAACGGGCCGAGCTGTATGAATGCTCACCCACAAACGCACCGGCAGCGACCGTAACGAAACCCTTGGCGGCCAGAAAATCAGAAAGCTGCAACAACGCCTCGCCATAAGCACGGTTGCCATACAATACGACTGCCACCGCCGGCGTATTATCGCCCCGCAAATCCTGCATACGCTGCAATGCCATGGGCGCCACATGTGAGCCATACACCGGCACCGCCACCACCAGCAGCTCGTCGGGCCCATAGGAGAGAGAGGCAGCCCGACGATACGTTACATCGACATGATGCCCGGCATAACCGGTTGCCGAAGCTACCGACCGGGCGATTGTCCGGGAAGTTCCGGTAGGCGAAAACACTACCGTTGTGCATGATGTTATATTCATAGTCTTATCAGCTCTTATCACCTTGTATGCAAAGATATAAAATAGCGGCGAAAAATTATGCGGCAAAAAACAAGAGGGGTCGCCGCAAGAGCGGCACACCACCGTGTAACAAAAACGAAAAAGAAAACATCGTTTTTGCAAGCTGCACTTTGCATTGGGAGAAGGGAGTCCGTTTTTTTTCATCTATTAAAGAAAAAATTCTTTAATATGGTTTTCCCTTGCAGAATTTATATTACTTTTGCAGCGCCTATAACAAGGCACTGATTGGTAAAAAAGATTCTGATTTATAATAACAAAGTCAAACATCAAAACAATGGCTACATTAGACTTAACAAAGTACGGGATTTCCGGCGCAACCGAAGTGTTGCACAACCCCACGTATGAAGAACTCTTCAAGGAGGAGACAAAATCTGGCCTCGAAGGTTATGAAGTAGGTAAAGTTACCGAATTGGGTGCTGTTAATGTCATGACCGGTATCTACACCGGCCGCTCGCCCAAAGATAAATTCTTTGTTTACGATGAAGTATCGAAAGACACCGTATGGTGGACTTCCGATGAATACAAAAACGATAACAAACCTGTTTCTGAGGCTACATGGAAATCTTTGAAAGAACTTGCTATCAAAGAACTCTCCAACAAACGCCTCTTTGTCGTAGATACATTCTGCGGCGCAAACGAAAACAGCCGTCTGAAAGTACGTTTCATCGTAGAAGTTGCATGGCAGGCTCACTTCGTTACCAACATGTTCATCCGCCCCACGGCAGAAGAACTGGCCAACTACGGAGAACCCGATTTCGTTGTTTACAACGCTTCGAAAGCAAAAGTTGAAAACTGGAAAGAACTCGGCCTCAACAGCGAGACAGCCGTAGTCTTCAACCTTACCACCAAAGAACAAGTCATCATCAACACTTGGTACGGCGGCGAGATGAAAAAAGGTATGTTCTCTATCATGAACTATCTGCTCCCGTTGCGTGGCATCGCTTCGATGCACTGCTCGGCCAACACCGACATGAACGGCCAAAACACGGCTATCTTCTTCGGTCTCTCGGGTACAGGTAAAACAACTCTCTCGACCGACCCGAAACGTCTGCTTATCGGCGACGACGAGCACGGATGGGACGACGAAGGCGTATTCAACTTCGAAGGCGGTTGCTATGCCAAGGTTATCAACCTGAGCAAAGAGAACGAGCCCGACATCTACAACGCCATCAAACGCGACGCTCTTCTGGAAAACGTAACGGTACACGAAGACGGTACTATCGACTTTGCCGACAAATCGGTAACCGAGAATACCCGCGTTTCTTATCCTATCTACCACATCCAAAACATCGTTAAGCCCCTCTCCAAGGGCCCGGCTGCCAAGAGCGTTATCTTCCTCTCGGCCGATGCTTTCGGTGTATTGCCTCCCGTATCTATCCTGACACCCGAGCAAACCAAGTACTACTTCCTCTCGGGCTTCACGGCTAAATTGGCAGGTACCGAGCGTGGTATCACCGAGCCCACTCCTACTTTCTCGGCTTGCTTCGGTGCTGCATTCCTTTCGTTGCACCCCACCAAATATGCCGAAGAGTTGGTAAAGAGAATGGAACAATCGGGTGCCAAGGCATACCTCGTAAATACAGGCTGGAACGGTAGCGGCAAACGTATCTCTATCCGCGATACACGTGGTATCATCGATGCCATCCTCAACGGCTCTATCGACAAAGCCCCGACGAAACAGATACCCTATTTCTCGTTTACGGTTCCCACCGAGTTGCCGGGTGTTGACCCCGCCATCCTCGACCCGCGCGATACCTACAAATGCGCTTGTGAATGGGACGAGAAAGCCAAAGACCTGGCTTCGCGCTTCATCAACAACTTCAAGAAATTTACGGCCAACGAAGCCGGTAAAGCTCTTGTTGCAGCAGGTCCCCAACTCTAAGAGTTATTTCGTTCTGCATAAGAATGCGGCTAAAAAGTCTTTCCGACTTTTTAGCCGCTCTTTTTATCTCTTACCGTTTCATCAGAACGGCGAGAAAGGCCATTAAATCGCCTGTAATCGCGCATTCCCTCTCCCGGCAACCAACATCGCATCGCTCCGCAAAGCGCAAGAGAGAGGCCCGGAATGCACCTTGACGGCGTTTCTGCGTACCGTTACACACACTCTCCAGGAAATCGCGGCCAAAACGGTCACAGCAAGCATATGTCGCTACCTGACAGGCTCACTATCGTCACAAAAAGTGCCTGCCGGCTATCGCAACAACTTCAACAACGAGTCAGCACTCCGAACGATATATACACCGTGCGGCAAAGACGACATATCCAACAGACTGCCGCTCATGACAAACCGTCCCTCTATATCATATAGCTGTACAATTTCACCTTTTGCCGCCATAAGCATATCGCCCCGACGGAAGAGCGATGCATCGCCCTTTGCCGGCAGCAGGGCCGTAGGATAACCGCCCGTATAGAACGAATAGGAAAAGGATGGCGACTCACTGCCATCGACAAACGTAACCGCCCCGGCTGCAAACGTAACAACATACCGGGTATTGAGCTCCAAACAGGTGTTCCAGCTGTTGACTTGGAAAACCACACTCTTGTCATCGTTGCTATCCAACAGCCTTACCGCC
>UQMR01000045.1 GCA_900542255.1 uncultured Porphyromonadaceae bacterium | reverse complement strand
GGTCTTTCGGGTGTATATGCCTATCCGGGAACGCCTTCAACTGAGATTACCGAGTTTATACAGACCTCTCCTCTGGCAGCCGAGCGGCACATACACTGCCAATGGTCGTGCAACGAAAAGACAGCTATGGAAGCTGCCCTGGGCATGTCGTATATGGGAAAACGTTCTATGGTGTGCATGAAGCACGTAGGTATGAACGTGGCGGCCGACGCTTTTGTAAACGCAGCGATGACCGGTACAAACGGCGGCCTTGTGGTGATAGCTGCCGATGACCCCTCGATGCACTCGTCGCAAAATGAACAAGACTCGCGTTTCTATGGTAAATTTGCCATGATTCCCATCATGGAGCCCTCTACCCAGCAAGAGGCTTATGACATGATAGGGGAGGCTTTTGACCTGTCTGAGAAATATAAAGTACCCGTGCTCATGCGCATTGTCACACGCCTGGCGCACTCGCGTGCCGTGGTAAGCGTAGGAGATGTGCGCGAGCAGAATCCGATGAGCTATCCTTCCAATCCGCGTCAGTGGGTGCTGATGCCTGCGGTGGCCCGGGTACGCAACAAAGAGCTTATAGCCCACAATGTAGATTTCCTGGCCGAGGCCGAGCAGTCGGCACATAACCCATACGTCGATGCAGCCGATAAGAAAATGGGCGTTATCGCATCGGGCATAGCATATAACTATTTGATGGAGTATTTCCCCTCGGGAGCTCCCTTCCCCGTGCTGAAAATTTCGCAATATCCCTTGCCCGTCGAGAAGATACGTCGCGTGGCAGCCGAGTGCGAGAGCATTTTGGTGCTCGAAGACGGCCAACCTTTTATCGAGGAGCAGGTACGCGGTATCATACCGCCCGAAGGCCTCGTTGTCAAAGGACGACTCACAGGTGAAGTACCCCGTACGGGCGAGCTTACCCCCGACAACATCCGCGAAGCGTTGGGCGTGCCCACGGCCGAGGTGTTCGACCCCTCTCCGCTGGTAGTACCGCGTCCGCCGGCATTGTGCATGGGCTGTGGCCACCGCGACATGTACACGGCGTTGAACGAAGTTGCCAAAGAGTTTGACGACTGCCGCGTGTTTAGCGATATAGGCTGCTATACACTCGGCTTCCTGCCCCCTTTCAAGGCCATACACTCGGTTGTAGATATGGGAGCCTCCATTACCATGGCAAAGGGAGCAGCCGATGCCGGGCAATATCCCTCGGTAGCCGTTATCGGCGACTCTACCTTTACACACTCAGGCATGACCGGCCTGCTCGATGCCGTCAACGAAAAGAGCGATATTACCGTTATTATATCCGACAACCTCACCACAGGTATGACAGGTGGGCAAGACTCGGCCGGTACGGGCAGGTTGGAACAGATATGCCAAGGCATAGGCGTAGAACCCGAGCACATAAGAGTCGTGGTACCTTTGGCCAAAAATATGGAAGAGATGAAGCAAATCATACGCGAGGAGATTGCATATCACGGCGTATCGGTCATCATTCCGCGCAGAGAGTGCATACAAACAGCAAGACGTCACAATAAAAAATCGTAATACCATGCGTACCGACATTATACTTTCAGGCGTAGGCGGACAAGGTATCCTCTCTATCGCCACGATTATAGGCGCAGCCGCCATCAAAGAGGGTCTCTATATCAAGCAAGCCGAGGTGCATGGCATGAGCCAGCGCGGCGGCGACGTGCAGTCTAATCTGCGCATCAGCTCTACACCCATCAGCTCCGACCTTATTCCGCTGGGAGGAGCCGACCTTATTATCTCGTTAGAGCCTATGGAGGCGCTCCGTTATCTGCCGTATCTTGCCAAAGAGGGTTGGATTATTACCAATACCGTACCCTTTGTCAACATAGACAACTATCCCGAAAAAGAGAACCTCGACAAGGAGCTGGCCTCTCTGCCGCATGTGATAGCTCTCGACGTAGACAGCATGGCCAAGTCGGTAGCTTCGCCCCGCGCTGCCAATATCGTGTTGCTGGGTGCAGCCGCCCCCTTCCTGGGCATCGATGCCGAGAAACTCGAAGAGGGTATCGCCTCGGTCTTCGCACGCAAAGGCGAGTCTGTGATAGAGATGAATGTGAAGGCATTCCGTGCCGGATTGGAGTATGCCAAAAGTAACTTGAAGTAGTAGAGCTATGCAGATACCATTCAAACAAGAACTTATCGACGGAATTCTCGCCGATATGCACATACCGCACATCGGACGCGCCACCATACGGCAAACGGTAGCTGTGTCGAAACGGATTGAGCGTGAGACAGGCGAGCGTTTCCTGCACTTCGAGCTGGGTTCGCCCGGGCTGCCCCCCGAAAAAGTGGGTATAGAGGCGCAAAAGGCGGCCTTAGACCGCGGGGTGGCATCGTCATATCCCGACATCAACGGCATCCCTGAGTTGAAAGCCGAGGCCTCCCGTTTTGTAAAGGCATTTCTCGATATAGACATCAGTCCCGAGGGATGTATCCCTACCGTAGGTTCTATGATGGGCTCTTTTGCTTCGTTTATGCTGTGTACGCATTTAGACGAAAAGCGCGATACGGTACTCTTTATCAACCCCGGTTTCTCGGTGCAGCCGCTGCAATGCAAGATATTGGGTTATAAGATTACAGACTTCGATGTATATGAGTATCGCGGAGACAAGCTCTATGATAAACTCGACTCTATCCTCTCGCAGGGAAACATTGCAGCTATCATATATTCAAATCCCAACAACCCCTCGTGGGTGTGCCTCACCGAGCAGGAGTTGAAACACATAGGTACGCTTGCGACCCGTTACGATGCCGTCGTTATAGAAGACCTTGCCTATCTCGGCATGGATTTCCGCAGTAATCTGGGAGAGCCGTTCAAGCCGCCGTTCCAGGCGACAGTAGCCCGATATACCGACAATTATATGCTTATGATGTCGGCATCCAAGATATTCAGCTATGCAGGCGAGCGCATTGCCGTGGTAGCCATATCCGATGCCCTGTATCATCGCAGCTATCCCTATCTGAAACAGACGATGGGCATGGATACCGTGGGCAGCGCCTTTATATATACTATATTATATGCTCTCTCGTCGGGCGTGACGCACTCGTCGCAACACGCCTTGGCAGCCATGTACCGGGCCGCCTGCGACGGGAAACTCGATTTTGTGCAGCACATACACATCTATGCCGGCCGCGCGGCGCGCCTGAAAGAGATATTCCAACGCCACGGGTTCCATATCGTATATGATAAAGACCTCGACCAGAATATCAGCGACGGTTTCTTCTTTACCATCGGGCGTAAAGGCATGACCGGCGATGAGTTGTTGGCGAAATTACTCAATTATGGCATCTCTGCCATCTCGCTCAGTACAACCGGAAGCCGTCAGGAGGGCATCAGAGTATGCACATCGGTAGTGACCGATGCCGATTATCCTGTTCTCGACGAGCGTTTGCGCATTTTTGATATGAATAATAAATTGTAATCTTATGACAGAAGCCAAATGGACTACGGCCGAAGAAGCCGTAAAGCTGATAAAATCTTACGACCACATCTATATTCAAGGCAGTACCTCCATTCCCGAGGTATTGTGCGATGCACTTGCGGCCCGGGCCGGAGAGCTGCGTGGCGTGGTAGTCTACTCGGGATTTGCCGTAGGCAGGCGCGAGGCACCCTATTGTCGCAGCGAGTACCGCGAGTCGTTTTTCCCCGTCAGCCTCTTTATCGCCAGCAGTGTACGCGATGCCATAGGCCGGGGGGAAGGTCAGGCGATACCCGGTTTTTTGGGTGAGATACCGTCGCTCTTCCGTGACGGGCTGGCACCTGTCGATGTTGCCGTGCTCAACGTATCGCCTCCCAACGAAGAGGGATATTGCAGCTATGGCATCTCGGCCGACCTGGCAGTTTCGGCCGTAGAGTGTTCCAAGAAGGTTATTGCACAAGTCAACAAGCAGATGCCCTTCTCTTATGGTGATGCCCTTATCCACATATCCAAGATAGATGCCTGTGTAGAGGTCGACGACCCGCTGGTATGCTTGCCTATCGCCGAACCCGATGAGAAGGAGGCTATGATAGGCCGCTACATAGCCGAGCAGATACCCGATGGAGCTACATTGCAGATAGGTGTGGGCGGTATTCCCAACGCCGTACTGTCGGCACTGACGTCACACAAAGACCTCGGTTTGCACACCGAGGCCCTTACCGATGGTGTAGTACCCTTGATAAAAAGCGGTGTCATCAACAACAAGCTCAAAAAAGTGATGCCCGGCGTAACAGTCGCCTCGCTGGCTTTGGGTTCGCAACGGCTCTACGACTACATGGACTATAATAAGGATGTGATAGTGAAAGATGTGGCATGGACCAACTATCCATTCCGCATCATGCAGAATCCCAAAGTGATGGCCATCAACTCGGCCATAGAGATAGACCTCACGGGACAGATATGCGCCGACTCGATAGGCGAGCGTATGTTCTCGGGCGTGGGCGGACAGCACGACTTCATGTATGGCGGTGCCCTCTCGGAGGGCGGCAAGACCTTCATCGCCATCAAGGCAGCCTCGGCCAAAGGCGTTTCGAAGATTGTGCCCACCTTGAAACCCGGTGCCGGCGTGGTAACGACTCGTGCGCAGGTGCAGTATATCGTCACCGAGTATGGTATTGCCTATTTGCGCGGCAAAGACCTCGCACAACGCGCCAAGGCGCTGATAGAGATAGCCGAGCCCTCGGCACGCGAAGAGTTGGAGCGCGCCGCCTGCAAACGTTTCGGATATAGTTTCTTGCGATTGAGGTAATATTTTTCAGACAAGTGCGGCTGTGGCAATGAGATTCTGCCACAGCCGCTTTTTTGTATATCGGTTGCCTGCCGGGATGCTCTCCCGCAGGCAAGATTGTCTCCGGTTGTCGTTGTCAGGTGTCGGACGGTTGTATGCCGAGCAGGCTCTCTATGCGCGACTGGAATTGCGCCATGAGCCAGCGGGGCGTCGAGGTAGCGCCGCAGATGCCTATATTCTCTTTTCCGGTGAGCCATGCGGGGTCGAGCTCCTCTATGTCCGATACCATGTGCGTGCTCTTGTTTATGGCGCGGCACTCTTCATAAAGCACTTTGCCGTTTGAGCTCTTTTTGCCGCATACAAAGAGGATGAGGTCGTGATGCCGGGCAAACTCGCGTATGTTGGGAATGCGGTTGGCTACCTGCCGGCATATCGTGTCGTACCACTCGAAGTCGCCCTCTTTCGTATGCTCTTTGATGAGCGACACCATCTCGGCAAAGTGCTCTACCGATTTGGTGGTTTGCGAGTAGAGGGTAATGTGCTTCGTGAAGTCGACCTTCGCGAGGTCTTCGGTCTTCTCTATGACAATGGCCTCGCCGTTGGTCTGTCCCACGAGCCCGTTTACCTCGGCGTGTCCCGCTTTGCCGTATATGAGTATCTGGTCTTCCTGGTTGCGCCTTGCATCGTAGCTTTTCTTTATTTTCTTTTGTAACTGCAATACTACGGGGCAGGTGGCATCGATGATGGTGATGTTGTTCTCGCGGGCTATGCGGTAGGTTTCGGGCGGTTCGCCGTGGGCCCGCAACAGCACCTTGACGTTATGCAGGCGGCGCAACTCTTCATGGTCGATGGTGATGAGACCTTTGGCTCTGAGCCGTTCTACTTCGTTGCTGTTATGCACGATGTCGCCCAGGCAGTATAGTCGGCCGCTTTTGTCCAGTTCCTCTTCGGCAGCCCGTATGGCTGTGACTACACCGAAACAGAACCCCGAGTTCTTGTCTATCTCTACCGTTGCCATGACGTTATGCTTTGGAGTTTGCTATACGGGCTATCGTTTCATGGTAGCGGGCAAGCAACCACTCGTTCTGTTCGTCGATGCTCATGTACGAGTTGTCGAGTTCTATGGCATCATCGGCCTTGCGCAACGGGCTTATCTCGCGGGTGAGGTCGTTGTGGTCGCGTTGTGCGATGTTTTGTTCTATCTCATCGATATTTACCGGCGTACCGGCCGCGTTCATCTCGTCGGCCCGGCGTTGTGCGCGGGTACGGGCCGATGCGGTGACGAATATCTTCAACTCGGCATCGGGAAAAACGGTTGTGCCTATATCGCGGCCGTCCATGACGATGCCTTTCTTCTCGCCTATGCGGCGTTGGGCATCGACGAGAGCCGTGCGCACAAACGCCAGTTTGCTCACCGTACTGACGTGCCGCGACACCTCCATGCTACGTATGGCTTGTTCGACGCATACGTCGTTGAGGTAGGTGCACTGCTTGCCGCTTTCAGCATCGGCGGCAAATGTAATGTGCAGGTTGTCTATCTCCTTTTCGAGGCGGTCGCTCTCTACCGAGTCGCCGGTAATGATGCCGTTCTGCAAGCAATAGAGCGTAACGGCGCGGTACATGGCGCCACTGTCTATATACGTGTAGCCTATGCGTCGGGCAAGGTCTTTGGCCATGGTGCTTTTGCCGCACGATGAGAAGCCGTCGATGGCTATGATGATACGGGGTGTTTCCATAATTGCTGGGGTTGATGAGATTATCGTCGGTTGAGGAAGTCGCCTATACTCGTTGTCAAGTTCAGCATCAGGGTGGTCCCCGAAACGTGGTGGCTTGCTACCGCCACATCGAGCGAGAACATTTTTACCTTGATACCGCCGCCTATGCTGAATCCCGACAGGAAATATCGGTTATCGGTACGCATGTCGCTTGCCGTCTTATAGTTGTATCCTATGCCGAGGTAAAAATTATTGCTGAATAGATATTCTACGCCGAAGATGAGGTGGCGGAAAAAGTGCTCGAAGAATTTGTCGTTCGTCACGATGCCTTCGCCGTTGTCGGTTGTTGTGGGGTATGGAATCTTCCATCTCCACAAGTCATGCGCGGTGATGGAGATGCGCACAGGAGTATTGTTGAGTATTTGCGAGTAACCGAAACATATATCCCACGGAAGATTGCCGTAGACGTTTGCATAGCGTTTGAGTTGGCCGCCGAGGTTGCGGGCTACCAGCGAGAGCGAATACTCTTTCTCCGAGTTGTAATAATTGAGTCCCAAGTCTACGGCCAAAGCCATGGCGGTATATTGTTCGTAGTTCGAATAGACGAATTTGAGCATCGCACCGCCCCGCAAGCCCTCATAGATGTCGTGAGAATAGGCACATTGTATTTGTATATCTTGCGGGTTGAAATTGCCCAAAACCTGTCCTGTCTCGTCGGTGAGAGGCATCGACCCGTAGCCGTAATACTGTATGCCGGCTGCGAGGGCTCCGCGCTCCGAGGTGGCAATACCGAATGTTGTGCCGGCAAAATGTATGCCCGCCACATACATCATGTAGTTGATGCCCCATTTCATATCCATCTCGGGGCCTAATAGTGCGGGGTTGTTATTGATAAGGGTGATGTCCTCTTCTATGATGGAGATATTGTTACCGCCGAGGGCGTAGGCATGCGCCGAGGGGGTAATGTTGAGGAAGTCATACGATGTACGGCCTTCCTGGCAATATCCCGTAAAAGGAAGCAGCAGCAACAGGGCTGCAACGAGGGTTCGCGTAGCGAGTTTATATCTCATTGTCGTATTCTCGGGCATCGGTTTACAAATTGCAAAAGTACTCAATTTCGCGTTGGCGGTTGTGGTAAAATGAAAAATTTCGTAACCGCCAGTGATGCGTGCTGTCGCAAGAGAAGTGCAAGTCGATAAGAATCGGGCAAGTCGGTGTTTGGTTAAAAATCGGTTTTTGCCTCGATGGTAACATTGCAGGTTGCTCATTGCAGCACATTCTCTTTTACCGAATACCATATAAACGGAGTTTTTGTCTCGAAAGTATGTGATTGCTGCTTTATTTTTATTGAAGCCCTATCTGCTTCTGCCCGAGACGGGCTTGAATAGGGACGATAGGTATATCGCGAGTGGAGATGTAAAAAAGCAGTATGGCACAACTTTTATTATGTGTCGTGTGTTGTATATGACGTGCGGCGCCGCGCTGTTGTCCTTTTTATGGCAGGCGCATGAGCCGTAGTGTGTAACTTTAATTATGTAATACAATGATGAAAAATGTCTCTATCGCGGCCTTGTGTTTTTTGATGCTCTTTACTGCATGTTGCAAAGATAGCAAGGATGAGCCCCAGACTGATTCCTCGGGGAACGAGCCTGCACCGGCCTCTCTTGTTACACCTCAATTGCGTATGTCGGTTGCCGACCCGCTCGCTCCGAGCCTCTTTACAGGTATTCTTGAAATATATCCGTGTAACGAAAATTCATCGGTATATTTCGGTAATTATATGAATGGAAGCCTTACGATATTCAATGGGTATTATGTCGTTGTCGATGGTTCGGTTTACGGTAAGAACAACCGGGAGCTGCACCTGCCTATCGGTACTTATAATATGGTGTATTGGGGTACTCCCAAGTATGAAGAGCCTATTTACAACGAGCCTGCCATCGTCTCTCCCGGGCTTACGAAGGGTGCCGATCTTTCGGAGTTGTATTTTTCTTTGCGTCCCAACGGCGACGGCACATATAAACCGGTGTATGACCTTGTTCATGCCGTACGGCCTGCCAACATCGGGAGCGAAGATTTGCAAGCCTCGCTTACACGGGTAGGTTCGGGATTGAAGGTCGTGGTGACACAGTCCGATAACTCCGTATTTTCGGATGCGGTTGTAAGCATGAAGGTAGAAATAAACGGTATTGCCGAGAAACTCAACTTTTATACTGCCGAGGCTGTAAATATGACCAAGACTGTGGCATTCGACTTGTCGCGCTCGTCAAACGGCGAGGTGATGAGCAACGCTACGGTAATGCTTTTCCCGTCGGCACCCAGTCCTCAGCTCAATCTCATCATCACCTTGGCCGACGGCACGCAACATACCCTTTCCCAGTCGCTTACATCGACGCTGTCGCCCAATACGCGCCTTACGCTCAATATCGTGGTGGGTAAGATATTGCCCGACGGCAGTCCCGGCGATTTCACGATAGAGGCGTGGAACGAAGAGAGCGAGACCATAGAGTTTCCCGTCATAAACTGATGCAATAAGGGGACAGAAGAATAACCTCGTGTAGAAATTTTATTTTGGTATAGAGCTTATCCCTTCCAGCAGGGTTGTCGTACAGGTCGCAGATAAAAAGGCGTTCATGGCGAAATACGGCCACCCTGCACAACGTTGTGCAGGGTAGTCTATATCGGGTTATCGATGTTGCATTGCCTCTTGTTGTTGCACGAGGTCGAGTATGAGCTCTACTTTCTCGTCGGTGGGCAGGGTAGCGTCTATCCAATGGATGGGGATGCCGCGACGCTCCATCCCCCTGAACCATGTCATCTGGCGTTTGGCGAATTGGTGGATGGCTATTTCGAGCCTTTCCACCATTTCGTTATACGATGTTTCCCCGATGAGGTACTCGGTGACGAATTTGTATTCGAGGCCATAGTAAATGAGCGATTCCGGGGGAATGCCGCTTTCCAGTAAGGATTTCACCTCCTCAATCATACCCTCCTGCAAGCGTTGTCTGAGGCGGTGGCTGATACGGGCCCGTCTGAGGTCGCGCTCAATCTCTATACCTACGACCAGGGCGTTGCCCATAGGGCGCGGTTGCAGCACCTCGGCAGGCTGTCGGCTGTAATATTCGGCAATCTCAATGGCACGGATGGCGCGCTTGCAGGTATCGGTATCGGTCGTGTTGTGCAACGTTTTGTATTGTTGCAGCATGGCGGTCAGTTCGTCGAGCGATTTGTCTTGCAGGGCGGCGCGCAGCTCGGGGTTCTCGGGTACAGGCGGCAGGGCATACCCTTTGAGTACGGTTTCTACATATAACCCGGTCCCTCCGCACAGAAGCGGCTGTTTGCCTCGTGAGAGCATGTCGGCATATACGGCTTTGAAATCGCGTACATACTCATATAGGTTATAACGATAGCCTGCCGGGCAAATGTCTATGAGGTGGTAGGGGATAGTCGTTTCCCCAACCCTGTATTCGCCGAGGTCTTTGCCTGTACCTATATCCATGCCCCGGTATATTTGCCGGGAGTCGGCACTGATGATTTCGGTATCTAACCGCTGTGCTACGGCAACGGCAAGTGTGGTCTTGCCCGATGCGGTAGGGCCTACGATGGCGATGAGGTCGAGCATAGATGGGCTATTTCAGCTTTTCGTTGAAGAATTTGCACACACGCGTGTATATGTGGTAGCGCGAGTTCCCGCCGTTGATGCTGTGTCCCTGATTGGGATAGACCATCATGTCGAATTGCTTCCCGGCCTCTATGAGTGCAGCCGTAAACTCCATGGTGTTGCTCATGTGTACGTTGTCGTCGGCCGTACCCGTGATGATGAGCAGGTCGCCTTGCAATCCGGCGGCATGTGTCACGGGTGCCCCGTAACGGTAACCCTCGGTATTCTCGTTAGGTGTGCGCATGTAACGCTCGGCATATATTGTGTCGTAGTAACGCCAGTCGGTGACAGGTGCTATGGCTATGCCGGCAGCGAAAACGCCGCCTCCGGTTGTCATGGCCATAAGAGTCTCATAACCGCCGTAACTCCATCCCCAGATGCCTATCTTGTCGGCATCGACGTAGGGCAGTGAGGCGGCATATCGGGCTGCGGCTATCTGGTCTTGCGTCTCGTAACGGCCGAGTTGTTGGTAAACAGTCGTCTCGAAGGCTTTGCCGCGGCCTCCTGTGCCGCGCCCGTCGACGCAGATGACGATATACCCTTGCTCGGCCAGGTAGTGATACCAGTCGATTTCCCATTTGTCGAGTACCTGTTGTGAGCCCGGCCCGCTATACTGGTTGAGTACGACCGGGTATTTGTGCGACGGGTCGAAGGAGGAGGGCTTGACGATGTAGCCGTTCAGTATCGTCCCGTTGCCGTTGGTCATGGTGAAAAACTCCTTTGTAGGAAGGGTGGTTTGGGCCACTTTCTCTGCAAGAGCGGTATTCTCTACGATGGGGCGTATCTCTTTGCCGGCGGCGTTGCACAATGTGTATGTGGGCACTTGGGTGGCAGAGTTGTATCCGTGTATATAATATGTGCAGGTAGGATTGAACAGGGCCGAGTGCGTGCCTTTCCCGGGTGTGAGGTTTACGATGCCGTTTTTGCTGTCATAGCGGTATATGGCCCGGTTGAGGGCTCCGGCCGTGGCCTGGCAATAGAAGGTTTGTGTCGCAGGGTTGTATCCCAAGAAATCGGTTACCTCCTCACGTTCGGGCGATATGGCATGTTGTATGATACCGTTGTTGTTGCATTTGTATATGCGCAGGTATCCGTCGCGGTCGCTGGCAAAGGTAAAGAAGTCGGGATAGAAGACAAACATGTCGAGAACCTTTTCGTCTATCCATGCTTCGTCGCGGTCTTCTATGAGCAGGCGCGTTACGCCTGAGCGGGCGTTGAGCCGGTATAAGCAGAGTTGGTTTTGTGTGCGGTTGAGCGTGACAACGGCCAGACAGTCGGCCTCGGGCATGGCAAATATGCGAGGTATATAACCGTCGGAGGCTGCCGGTATGTCGTGTTGTTTCAGCGCGCGGGTCTCTACCGTATAGGTGATTACCGATACCCGCGAATTGGTCTCGCCGGCTACGGGATATTTATATTGCATGTTGCCGGGATAGAGTTCGTATTGCGGGTAGTCGGGGCTGTAAGAGCCGTAGAGCGGGAAGGAGAATTGCTTGACCGCTGTCTCGTCGAAGCGGATAAACGAGAGCAACTCGCTGTCGCTGCTCCATTGCATGGCCGACGAGAAGCCAAACTCCTCTTCATATACCCAATCGGGGACCCCGTTGATGATTTTGTTCTTCTCACCATCGCGGGTGACGGCGATTTCGGTACCGTAATCGAGTTTTTTCAAGTATATGTTGTTGTCGCGTACAAAGGCTACCATGCGGCCGTTGGGCGAATAGACGGCAGCTTGCTGCTTGCCACCATCCGAGAGGGGTTTGAGCAGGTTGCGTTTTATCTCGAAGGTGTAATAGTTTGCCTTGAACGAACGGCGGTATATCGGCTCGCTGTCGGCATATATGAGCAGGCGTGTTTCGTCGTCGCTCAGTGCATAGCCGTCGAACGATTTCAGCTTGCATTCACGTGCCGTATTTACATCGAAAAGCGTAGCCACGACCTTCCCCGTGCGATAGTCGTATTTCTCTATACGGGTGTTGTCGCTGTTAGAGGCAACGTAGTGTATGCCGTCTTTCAGCGGGGTGATTTGCGATACCTTTTCGCCTTTGAATACATTGTCGGTGATGTCGCGCAAGTCGAGCTTGGCCGCAGTTGCAGCGGTCAGTGTGGTGAGGGCAATGAGAATGCCTGCGATAATTCGTTTCATGAGGTAATTGTTTATGATGTGGCAAAAATAGTAAATTGCCGTCATATATCTGTCGTGGCGGCAATCTGTTTTCGCAACACCGGTGCTGTTTTCTTTGTTGTTTTTGTGCGGGGATGTCTCTGTAAGGCGGGAATACGGGGCCGTATGTAACCCCTGTGTAACCCCTGTGTAACATGATTGCAATACTGTATTACAAACCTGTTGCATATTGATTATAAAGCTATTAAGATGTGTTTGGGGATTTGATATAATAGGCTCCTACAATATATCTTTGCGGCGATAACATGGTATTGATTATGACAAACAGAGCTTTATTGTTAGTATTGGGCAGTATGTGCGCGACAATGTGGACGGGTGCCTATGCACAGCGTATCAAGGGTAGCGACACGTTGCTGCCGCTTACACAGGAACTGTCGGAAACATATCTCAAAGGGAATCCTGCATCGGGTATAGTCGTGACAGGTGGCGGCACCGGCGTAGGACTCGCCTCGTTGATGGAGAATACGACCGACATAGCGATGGCATCACGGCAGATGAAATTCGGCGAAAAAGTAAAGTTTGCCAAGGCGGGCTTCAAGATTGCCGAGGAGGTCGTGGCGTACGATGCGCTGGCCGTAGTGGTAAACCCCGCAAACCCTGTGAATAGACTTACCCGGGAGCAGTTGGAGGGAATTTTCAGAGGTAAAATAACGAATTGGAAGGAGGTCGGCGGCGAAGACTGCAAAATCGTCGTTTACTCGCGTGAAACCTCGTCGGGAACCTACGAGTTCTTCAAAGAGAGCGTTTTGCATAATAAGAATTATATGAGCAGTGTCCTTTCCATGCCGGCAACCGGTGCTATTATACAATCGGTGCGGCAGACCAAGGGCGCAATCGGTTATATAGGACTGGCTTATCTCAATCCCTACGTAAAGGCGTTGGCCATATCATACGATGGTGGCAAGCACTATGCCCGGCCTTCGATAAAAAACGCGTCAGACGGTACTTACCCCATAGTGCGTCCGTTGTATTATTACTATGACGTGGAGAAGACGGCGATGGTGCAGCCTTTTGTATCGTATATAAAATCTGATGAGGGGCAACGTATGGTCGAGGAACAGGGCTTTGTCCCGGTAAAAAACGAAGCGGAAGCGACAAGGTGATATGAAAAAGTTTTTTGAAGCAGTAGTGCAAGGAATCCTTACGTGCAGCGGTTTTGTCACGAGTATAGTCATACTGTTGATTATAGGATTTCTCTTTACCGAGGGCGCGGGTCTTTTCAAGGAGCGCATGGTAGAGGAGGGTTATGTATTGGCCTTGAACAAAAACAATGAGGTGTCGCATCTTACGGCCGAGCAGATAAAGGCTGTTTTCGATGAGGATATCGTCAACTGGAAAGAGGTTGGCGGAGAAGATATGCCCATCGAGACATTTCGGCTCGAAGATGTTGAGCGGTATTTTACCCCCGAAGAGCTGGGCGGCGAGTATGAGCATGTGGGTACGCTCATTGCCGGGTTGATAGCCCGCACGCCCGGTATAGTGGCCTTTGTGCCCCAGTCGGTGTTGCCCGCCGATGCCGATGTGCATTATATAGACGACAGCACCATATCGCTGCGTGAGGTGTTTGCCGGCACCGAGTGGTTCCCCACGGCGACGCCGGCACCGCTGTTTGGCATTCTGCCGCTGTTGGCCGGCACGTTATGGGTGAGCCTGTTTGCCATCCTGTTTGCCCTGCCGTTTGGGTTGAGTGTGGCGGTCTATATGTCAGAGGTTGCGTCGGAGCGTATGCGTTCGATATTGAAGCCGGTTATAGAGTTGCTCAACGGTATTCCGTCGGTCGTATATGGATTTTTCGGGCTTATAGTGATTGTGCCGTTGTTGCAACACGGTTTTGACCTCCCTGTGGGCGAGAGCGGCTTGGCCGGCAGTATAGTCTTGGCCATCATGGCCCTGCCTACGATGATAACGGTGGCCGAAGATGCCATGCGCAGTTGTCCCCGTTCGTTGCGCGAAGCAAGCCTTGCCTTGGGAGCGACACGTTGGCAAACCATTTACAAGGTGGTCATACCATCGTCCATGTCGGGTATCACATCGGGTGTCGTATTGGGCATAGGGCGCGCCGTGGGTGAGACGATGGCCGTACTTATGGTGACGGGAAATGCAGCCGTCATACCCACCTCTATCGTAGAACCGCTGCGTACGATACCCGCCACGATAGCGGCCGAGTTGGGCGAGGCTCCTGCCGGCGGAGCGCACTATCAGGCCTTGTTCTTGCTGGGAGTCATGCTGTTTTTCATGACGCTGCTTATAAATCTGAGTGTAGAGTATATATCATCATTGAATAAATCTAAAACACGATAGAGATGAAAAGTGTGGAATATCCTGCCCGCTATGCTGCGCGCAAAAGGAGTGCGCAACGGGTAGCATTCTTGTTATTCAGGTTTTTAAGCCTTTTCGTTGCTTTTATTTTGTTTGCCATTCTCGGTTTCATCATATATAAGGGAGCCGGTGTGTTGAGCTGGGATTTCTTGACGGAAGCCCCTTCGGACGGCATGACATCGGGCGGTATCTTCCCTGCCATTGTGGGTACGCTTTATCTGATGCTGGGCAGTGCCATAGTCGCTTTCCCGATAGGTATCATGAGCGGTATATATATGAGTGAATTTGCCTCGAAAGGGTGGGTGGTGAAGCTGATTCGTCACATGACCAACAATCTCAGCGGAGTCCCCTCGATAGTATTCGGCTTGTTCGGTATGGCACTGTTTGTGAAATACCTCAACTTTGGCGATAGCATTCTTGCCGGTTCGCTCACGCTCGGGCTGCTTTCTCTGCCATTGGTGATACGCACCACCGAAGAGGCCCTCAAAGACATCCCCGATAGTATGCGCGAGGGTAGTCTCGCTTTGGGCGCCAGCAAATTGCAGACAATATGGAGAGTGATATTGCCCATGGGTATGCCGCGCATTATTACGGGGCTTATCCTCTCACTGGGACGGGTCTCGGGCGAGACGGCTCCCATCCTCTTTACCTGTGCAGCCTATTTCTTTCCGCAGCTGCCTGCGTCGATATTCGACCAGTGTATGGCATTGCCCTACCACCTCTATGTCTTATCGACAAGCGGAACCGACATGGAGGCACAACAGCCCATCGCTTATGGAACGGCTCTGGTCTTAATCATAATTATCCTTATTATAAATTTGCTGTCGGGCGTTTTGCGGCGGTATTTCGAGAATAAACTGAAAATGAAGTAGAGATATGAAGATAGAAGTTAAGAATATCGATTTTTATTACGGCACATTCCATGCTCTGAAAAATATCTCGATGGAGATAGAGCAAAATAAGGTGGTGGCATTCATCGGCCCCTCGGGGTGCGGAAAGTCTACTTTTCTGCGCCTCTTCAACCGCATGAACGACCTGATACCCGATACACGACTTACCGGGCAGATATTGATTGACGGTAAGGATGTGTATGCTCCCAAAGTAGAGGTAGATGAGCTGCGTAAGGATGTAGGAATGGTCTTTCAACGACCCAATCCCTTCCCCATGAGCATATATGAGAATGTCGCTTATGGGTTGCGTGTGAATGGGGTGAAAGACAAGGACTTTATAGCCCAACGGGTAGAAGAGACCTTGCGCGGAGCCGCTTTGTGGGATGAGGTGAAAGACAAGCTCAAAGCATCGGCATACGCCCTCTCGGGAGGACAGCAGCAGCGACTCTGCATAGCAAGAGCCATGGCCGTAGCCCCATCGGTCTTATTGATGGACGAGCCGGCATCGGCCCTCGACCCTATATCTACGGCCAAAGTGGAAGAGCTCATACGCGAATTGCGTAAGGATGTTACTATCATCATTGTCACGCACAACATGCAGCAGGCTGCCCGCGTGAGTGACAAAACGGCCTTTTTCTATATGGGCGAGATGGTAGAGTATGACAATACGAAAGTGATATTTACAAATCCCCGTAAGAAAGAGACACAAAACTACATTACGGGACGTTTCGGATAAAACAGGAGGCCAAAATATGGTAAGATTTATAGAAAACGAACTCTCTGCTCTGCGCGATGAGATTGTGCAGATGTGGAATTTGGTTTACAGCCAGTTGCAACATGCCAAGATGGCAGTGATAAATCTCGATGGCAAGGCGGCGCAGCAGATTGCCGTGCGTGAGCGCCGGGTAGATGCTTTCGACTTGAAGATAAGCAGTGATGTAGAAGACTATATAGCTCTCTACAACCCCGTTGCGGTAGACCTGCGCTTTATACTTGCCATGCTGAAAATCAACAGCGACTTGGAGCGTATCGGCGATTATGCCGATGGTATGGCGCGCTTTGTGAGCGATACAGACGCAGAGCGCATCGACGCGAAACTGCTGAAAGATTTGCAGCTCGAAGCGATGTTTGGCATCGTGTTCGATATGATGGAGGGATTGCTGCATGCTTTCGTTACCGAGAATGTCGAGGAGGCGCTTGCAGCGCTTGCCAAAGATGACATGCTCGATAAAATAAACCGTGCCTCTACGGATATTCTGGTAGAGCATGCCCGTCGGAATGTCGAGGATGTGGCGCTGTGCCTTGCGTTGGGTGGCGTCGTACGCAAGCTCGAACGGACCGGAGACCACATGACCAACATCGCCGAGGAGATTATTTTCTGCGTAGATGCCAAGGTCATGAAACATGCCGATAAAAAGCGGGCCCGGGAGCAGGAAGAGGAACCGGAGGTGTGATGCCTCGCGAACAGTGGCATACGGTGCAGCCGGCACTCTTGTGACGAGGAGATGCAGGCTGCGCCGTCTCTTATCTGCCCGCCGTCTCTATGCACTCCTGCCAAGATAGATTCTGCCGGGCAAAAAGCAAAGGCAAACTTTGCTTTTTGCCTTTGCTTGCACTATCTTTGTCGGGCCGTAAGCCTCGTGAGCCGGCATTGTATGCATGTAGGGCATAGGGTTGCGGCATGGCTAACGAACAACATACATATAGAGCGATGATACTGGATTATATAACGTGGAATGCGCACCCTGCCATATACGACGGCTTTGTAGAGATACGCTGGTACGGGTTGTTTTTTGTGATAGGTTTTGCCTTCGGGTATTACTTGGTAGGCAAGATGTTCAAGCACGAGGGAAAGCCCGAGTCGTGGCTCGATATACTCTTGTTGTACCTCTTTATTGCTACGCTCGTAGGCGCGCGTCTCGGACACTGCCTCTTCTATCAGTGGGACTACTACTCGCAACATCCCATAGAGATACTCAAAGTATGGGAGGGCGGCCTTGCCAGCCACGGTGGTGCCATAGGTATTATCATCGCCATGTGGATATTCTCGCGGCGTGTTACCCATGAGAATGTTTTATGGATATTAGACCGCGTCGTTGTCCCCATTGCATTTGTGGGAATGCTCATACGTTTGGGAAACCTCATGAATCACGAAATATACGGTCATGCCACCGATGTTCCGTGGGCTTTCCGTTTCATACTCAATATACCCGCATGGGAGCAAGGGGCGGCACCGATATACAGTGCGCCGTCGCATCCTACCCAGCTGTATGAGGCCGGAGCCTATCTGTTGCTCTTCATCCTATTGATGTATATGTATTGGCGCCGTCATGCCGAGCAGCGTCCCGGCTTGCTGTTGGGCGTATTTTTCATAGGCACGTTCCTGTCGCGTTTCTTCATAGAGTTTGTAAAGAACGACCAAGTGGCATTCGAGGCAGGCATGACCTTCAACATGGGACAGTGGCTCAGCATCCCGTTTGTTGCTGCCGGCATATGGCTGGTGGTGCGGGCTATGCGTCGTCCGCCTATACCTATACGGTATGCCGATGACAAAGACAAGCCCGTGCATAAGAATAAAGGATGATATAGAGAGGGCGCAAATCCCGTTTCTTTTTTGGGAGGGGGAAGTGAACTCCTTAGTCTGAAACAAGGCGACATAAAGAGAGCCATATCCACACTTGGTTTCTGAGTGAAGATATGGCTCTTTTGCATATGCCTTTTATCGCCTCGGACGGCATGCCGATGCCATGTCGGCTTCCGACAGGTGCTGCGGGTACAAGACCCTGCGACCGGTACGGCAGTGAGACAGAGGCGTACCGCAGGGTGGAGATTCTCTTAGAAAGAGGCGTGCAATGCGATGCGCACACCCCCCAGGTTGGCACCCGGAGTATCGCGGTAGGTGACGCGGAAGACATATTCTATGCGCAATATGGTGAGAATATTGTCGATACCTACACTTACCTCCATGTATGGCATGTTGCCCATCCGCTTCACGTTCCATGAGTCGTTGAAGGCAAAGAGCCCGCTCTGTTCGGGATGGAAGTTGGCATCGCTGATGGTGCCATATATGCCGCGGAAAGAGACCA
>UQMR01000044.1 GCA_900542255.1 uncultured Porphyromonadaceae bacterium | reverse complement strand
CTTGCGGGATGATAAGGTCGGCGTAACGCTTCGTCGGTTCTATATGCTGCAAGTGCATGGGTCGCAGCACCCGTTCATAACGGTCTATAACCATCTCTACCGTCCTACCCCGCTCTATGATGTCGCGATGTATAACTCTGATAAGGCGCTCATCGCTATCGGCATCGACAAATATCTTCATGTCGAGCATATCACGTAATGCCGGGTCGCAGAGAATGAGGATACCCTCGACGATGATTATATCGCGAGGCTCTACATGGATAGTCTCCGGCAATCGCGTACAGGTAAGATACGAATATGTAGGTTGCTCTACCGGCTTGCCTTCTTTGAGTTGTTTCAGATGTTTTACCAGCAACTCCCATTCTATGGCGGCCGGCTCGTCAAAGTTGAGTTTCTGCCGCTCTTCGAGAGGCATATCGCTGTTATCGCGATAATATGAGTCTTGCGGGATTACGGCGACTTCGCCCTCCTTAAAGCTCTCTATTATTTTGCGCACTACTGTCGTTTTTCCCGAGCCTGTGCCTCCTGCTATACCTATTACTATCATAATGTGATTCTCTATGCAATCTTATTACAACCTCTCTTTACTCATAGACAAAGCGTCCTGTTTCCGACTCAATAATCAGCTCGTTACGGGGCGCCTCCTCTACATAGCCTATCACTTGCGCATCGATGCCGAAGCTGCGAGCAATTTCTATGACTGCGGGAGCATCCTTGGGGGCAAGATATACCTCCATGCGATGTCCCATATTGAATACTTTGTACATCTCTTTCCAATCGGTTCCCGATTGTTCCTGTATGGTCTTGAAGAGCGGTTGTATGGGGAAAAGATTATTCTTCACGACACGCTTGTTCTCTACGAAGTGCATTATCTTGGTTTGTGCACCGCCCGAGCAATGTACCATACCATGTACCTTGGGACGCATAATGTCGAGCATGCGCTTGATAACGGGAGCATACGTGCGTGTGGGAGAAAGCACCAGTTTGCCGGCATCGAGCGAAACGCCTTCTACGGCATCAGTAAGTTTCAGTTTGCCGGAATATACCAAATCGTCGGGGACGGCATTGTCGTAAGTTTCGGGATATTTTTCTGCCAGATATTTGGCAAACACATCGTGCCGGGCCGATGTAAGTCCGTTACTGCCCATCCCGCCATTATACTCTTTTTCGTAGGTAGCCTTGCCATAAGATGCCATACCCACTATGACGTCTCCTCCTGTAATATGAGCGTTGTCTATCACATCGGCACGCTTCATGCGGCATGTTACGGTAGAATCTACGATAATCGTACGCACGAGGTCTCCTACATCGGCCGTTTCACCTCCGGTGGCATAGGCATTCACGCCTAAGTTACGCAAGTCGGCAAGCAGCTCTTCCGTACCGTTTATTATGGCCGATATTACGTCACCGGGTATGAGCAATTTATTGCGTCCGATGGTAGACGATACCAATATATTGTCGGTAGCTCCTACGCAGAGCAAGTCGTCAATGTTCATGATGAGTGCATCTTGGGCAATTCCTTTCCATACCGAGAGGTCGCCTGTTTCACGCCAATAGGCATAGGCCAGAGAAGACTTGGTCCCTGCACCATCGGCGTGCATGATATTGCAATATTCGGGGTCTCCGCCCAAAATATCGGGTATTATCTTACAAAAGGCCCGGGGGAAAATACCTTTGTCGATATTCTTAATGGCATTATGAACATCTTCTTTCGATGCCGAAACACCGCGTAGGTTATAACGTTGGTCGCTCATATCTATATGTCGTCTATATATTTTTGTACACACCGTGCGGCTTGTAGAGTTGTGCCGCGGCTCTGCATATCAATAGGCAAAATTAATGTAAAAAAGCGTGATATGCAATACAATGAATGATATTCGCTCTTTTAGAATTGCCGGGTACAAGGCGGGCGAGTGTTGCTTCGCATGCACTCGCCCGCAAATGGTTTCGTCAATCTAATTTCAGCACGGCAAGGAATGCTTTCTGCGGCACCTCTACCGTACCTATTTGTTTCATACGTTTCTTACCTTTTTTCTGCTTTTCGAGCAGCTTACGCTTACGGCTGATGTCTCCGCCATAGCATTTGGCCGTCACGTCTTTGCGCACAGCCTTTACTGTCTCGCGTGCTATAATCTTTGCTCCGATAGCCGCCTGTATGGCAATATCGAATTGCTGACGGGGTATAAGTTCTTTGAGTTTCTCGCACATGCGCCGGCCGAATGTCACGGCATTATCGACATGCGTCAGGGTAGAGAGTGCATCGACGCTCTCGCCGTTAAGCAGTATATCGAGTTTTACAAGACGGCTCTCGCGATACTCGTGTATGTGATAATCGAACGACGCATACCCTTTCGATATGCTTTTCAGTTTGTCGTAGAAATCTATGACAATCTCGCCCAAGGGAATATCGTAGAAGAGTTCTACTCGGTTGCCCGAGATATACTCTTGCTTGACGAGCTCGCCCCGTTTTCCGAGACACAGCGTCATGATAGGTCCTATATAATCGGTCACCGTAATGATAGATGCCCGTATGTAAGGCTCCTCGATGTGGTCTATGAGTGTAGGATCGGGCAATCCCGAGGGGTTATGCACCTCGGTTTTATTCCCTTTTTTGTCGTATACGATATAAGATACGTTGGGCACCGTGGTGATAACGTCCATATCAAACTCGCGGTCGAGCCGTTCTTGCACAATCTCCATGTGAAGCAACCCCAAGAAGCCGCAACGGAAACCGAATCCGAGTGCCGCCGACGACTCGGGCTGAAACGTCAGGGAGGCATCGTTGAGTTGCAGTTTTTCGAGCGACGAACGCAGGTTCTCGAAATCTTCGGTCTCTATGGGGTAAACACCGGCAAACACCATGGGCTTTACCTCCTCAAATCCATCGATGGCCGCATCGCACGGACGTTCTACATGGGTTATCGTATCGCCTACTTTCACTTCGCGCGAAGTCTTTATTCCCGAGATGATATATCCCACATTGCCGGCACTAAGCACGTCTCGCGGCGACATATCGAGTTTCAGTATGCCTATTTCATCGGCATCATACTCTTTCCCGGTAGCGACGAATTTCACCAAGTCGCCTTTTCGTATCGTGCCGTTGCATATCTTGAAGTATGCAATAATGCCCCGAAATGGATTGAAAACAGAGTCGAAGATAAGGCATTGCAAGGGTGCCGACGGGTCGCCCAACGGAGCAGGCACCCGCTCTATGATGGCCGCCAGAATTGCCTCCACACCTTCGCCGGTTTTACCGCTGGCGCGGATGATGTCGTCGCGCTTGCATCCTAACAGCTCTATTATTTGGTCCTCCACTTCATCGGGACGGGCACTGTCTAAATCGACTTTATTGACAACGGGTATAATTTCGAGGTCATTTTCTATGGCCATATACAGGTTGGATATGGTTTGTGCCTGTATGCCCTGCGTAGCATCGACAATCAGCAAAGCGCCTTCGCAGGCGGCGATAGAACGCGACACCTCATAGGAAAAGTCGACGTGTCCCGGGGTGTCAATGAGGTTGAGTATAAATTTTTCGTTCTTATACTCATACTCCATTTGTATGGCATGGCTCTTGATGGTGATACCCCGCTCGCGTTCCAAATCCATATCATCGAGTACCTGGTCTTGCAGGTCCTTGCCTGCTACCGTATGGGTAAATTCGAGCAAGCGGTCGGCCAAGGTGCTCTTGCCGTGGTCTATATGAGCTATAATACAGAAATTTCTTATGTGATTCATCTATATGTTCAATCGTAATCTTGTTTAGTTGCCCATTTCAGAAATGAATTTGATGCGCACGAGGCGTATCTCTTCCTCGGTGTAATCTCTGCCAAATTCTTCAATGGCTGCTTCGAGGCTATCGCTCTCGCTCTCCTTGAAGTAATCGAATATCTCTTCGATATGGTCATCTTCCATAATTTCACGCAAGAAATAATCGATGTTGATTTTTGTACCCGAGTAGACGATGGCTTCTATCTCGTCGAGCAATTCATCGAAATCGAGGTCTTTCGATTCTGCCAGCTCATCCAGCGCCACCTTGCGGTCTATTGCCTGAATGATAGATACTTTCAGTTTCGATTTATTGGCAATCGTGCGAACCCGCAAATCCTCGGGACGCTCTATCTCGTTCTCCTCGACATGCAGTTTTATGACTTTCACAAATTCTTCGCCGTAGCGTTTGGCCTTTCCGGCTCCCACCCCGGGAATATTTTGCAACTCATCTATCGTTATGGGATATGTTGTAGCCATTGCTTCGAGCGACGGGTCTTGGAAAATGACGTAGGGTGGCAGTTCGAGTTTCTTTGCCATCTTCTTACGCAAATCCTTCAATATAGAAAACAGCTCCGGGTCGACGGCGCATGCGGCTCCACCCTTTACAGGAACATCCTCTTCAATCTCATCGAAGTCGACATCCTTTACTATCTTAAACGATTGGGGGTCGTCCAAGAATTTGCGTCCGGCATCGGTGACTTTCAGCAAACCATAGTTTTCTATATCTTTTGTCAAATAACCGGCTATAAGGGCTTGTCTTATGACTGCATTCCACGTCTTCTCATCCTCGCTCTGGCCACAGCCAAATACTTCGAGGTCGTCGTGGCGATACGCCGTTACTTGATTGGTATCTTTCCCCATTAGCACATCTATAACATGCTCTGTCTTGAATTCTTCTTTCAACGCGACTACCGTTTCTATGACGGCACATAACAGGTCTTTTGCTTCCACTTGTTTCTTAGGATTTAAGCAATTGTCGCAGTTACCGCAATTCTCCTCGCCATACTCTTCTCCAAAATAATGGAGCAACAGCTTGCGGCGGCACAGCGACGATTCGGCATAGGCGGCAGTCTCCATAAGGAGCTGCTTGCCTATTTCCTGCTCGGCAATAGGCTTGCCTTGCATAAATTTTTCTAGTTTTTGTAGGTCTTTGTTAACATAGAATGTGATGCATTGTCCTTCTCCTCCATCACGACCGGCTCTGCCGGTTTCCTGATAGTATCCTTCGAGGCTCTTGGGTATATCGTAGTGTATCACATATCTTACGTCGGGCTTATCTATACCCATGCCAAAAGCTATGGTTGCAACAATCACGTCTACTTTTTCGAGCAGGAACGCATCTTGGTTTTCGGTGCGTGTTGCAGAATCCATGCCGGCATGATATGGCAGCGCTTTTATACCGTTTACTTGCAACAGCTCGGCAAGCTCTACTACCTTTTTACGGCTCAGACAATATATGATACCCGATTTTCCCTCTTGTTGCTTGATATATTTTATAATATCCTTGTCTACATTGGCGGTTTTGGGGCGCACTTCATAATAAAGGTTGGGGCGATTGAACGATGACTTGAATACCGTTGCATCGGTCATTCCCAAATTCTTTTGTATGTCGTGCTGCACCTTGGGCGTGGCCGTAGCCGTAAGGGCTATGACGGGCCTCTCCCCTATCTCATTTATAATGGGTCTTATACGCCTGTATTCGGGACGGAAATCGTGTCCCCACTCCGAGATACAGTGCGCCTCGTCGACGGCATAAAACGAGATGCGTACTTGTTTGAGAAACTCTATATTCTCTTCTTTGGTAAGCGACTCGGGGGCTACATACAACAGCTTGGTCTTACCCGACAATATATCGCTCTTCACCTGTTCTATGGCTGCTTTATTGAGAGAAGAGTTGATGAAATGCGCAACGCCATCTTCTTCGCTGAAATTACGCATGGCATCTACCTGGTTTTTCATCAAAGCAATCAGCGGAGAGATAACTATCGCAGTCCCATCGAGCATCAACGACGGCAACTGATAGCACAATGACTTGCCGCCGCCGGTAGGCATCAATACAAAAGTATCTTTCCCCGCCAGCAGATTTTTGATAATTGCTTCTTGGTTACCTTTGAACGTATCAAATCCGAAGTTGCGTTTTAATGCTTCTGTCAAATTATCTTTCTTTGCCATAGTATTATGTTTGTGATGACACCTTTGAAAAGCCGAGTTTTTGTTTACCTCAAACAAATTTATAAATAACTTGCATTTTACGCCAAGTTTTTGAGGATATTTTTTTACTGTATATGCAACCTACTGGTTTTTGCAAACTTTTCCTCGGCATACGGCAGTGTGATGCGAAGTTCCTTTTCCTTCGCAGAGGGCATCTCATACATGGCATCTATCATGATGGATTCTACGATAGAACGCAGGCCGCGAGCTCCCAGCTTGTACTCGATTGCTTTGTCTACAATGAAATCGAGGACTTCATCATCGAACGAGAGCTTCACGCCATCCATGGCAAAGAGCTTGATATATTGTTTGACAATGGCATTGCGCGGCTCTACGAGTATGCGCCGTAATGCGGCTCTGTCGAGAGGCTCCAAATATGTAAGAATAGGCAACCGGCCTATAATCTCGGGTATCAGGCCAAACGAACGCAAATCCTGCGGTGCAATATATTGCAACAGATTATCGCGGTCTATCTGACGGACTGTTTCGTTATTGTAGCCTACCACATGTGTATTAAGGCGCATGGCTATTTTGCGTTCTATTCCCTCAAAGGCTCCTCCGCAGATGAAGAGTATGTTTTTGGTATCTACGGCGATGAGTTTCTGCTCGGGATGCTTGCGTCCTCCCTCCGGCGGAACGTTTACGATAGAGCCTTCGAGCAGTTTCAACAATCCCTGCTGCACTCCTTCGCCGCTCACATCACGGGTTATGGAGGGATTATCGCCTTTGCGGGCTATCTTATCTATCTCGTCGATAAACACGATGCCGCGTTCGGCAGCCTGCACGTCATAGTCGGCGGCTTGCAACAGTCTCACCAGCAGGCTCTCGACATCCTCTCCAACATAACCGGCCTCTGTCAGTACGGTAGCATCCACGATAGCAAACGGTACTTTCAGCATCTTGGCTATCGTGCGGGCCAACAAGGTCTTGCCCGTACCGGTGCGGCCTACCAGAATGATGTTCGACTTCTCTATTTCGGTTTCGTCCTTGGCCTTTTTTGAATCGGGCTGCAACAATCTTTTATAGTGATTATACACGGCTACAGAGAGATAGCGCTTCGCATCGTCCTGTCCTATAACATACTGGTCGAGAAAACTTTTTATCTCTGTCGGGCGAGGCAATGAGGCCATATCCAACGCCCACTTGTCGGGCAACTGTTGCTTGCCTTTCGACTGCGACACGTTCAAGATGCCATTGTCCTTGCAATATTGATATGCCATTGTTATGCACTCTGTGCATATAGCACCGCCGTGCGTACCCGACAGAAGTGTCCTTGTAGGAGACATTCCTCTCCCACAAAGACAACATACATCCGAATCTTCTTTTTTTGCCATATATTATTTTTTCTCTCTTACCAGCACCTTGTCTATCATGCCATATGCTTGTGCTTCCTCGGCAGTCATCCAATAGTCGCGGTCAGAATCTTTCCACACCTTTTCGTAATCGTTACCCGAGTGGTCGGCTATAATCGTGTACAGTTCTTTTTTCAATTTTTGTATTTCACGGGCTGTAATCTCTATATCCGAGGCTTGACCTTGTGCTCCGCCCATGGGCTGATGTATCATGACGCGCGAATGCTTCAATGCAAATCGCTTGCCTTTTGTACCGGCTACCAGCAGCACAGCTCCCATCGAGGCGGCCATACCCGTACAGATGGTAGATACGTCGCAGCCTATATATTGCATCGTATCATATATGCCCAGGCCTGCATATACCGAGCCGCCGGGGGTGTTGAAATAGATAGATATGTCTTTCCCGGGGTCGGCAGAGTCCAAGTAAAGCAATTGCGCCTGTATTACATTGGCCGTATAGTCATCTATGGCTGTACCAAGGAATATGATACGGTCCATCATCAAGCGCGAGAAGACATCCATTTGAGTTACGTTCAACTGACGCTCTTCCATAATGGTCGGCGACATATAACTGCTACTGATGTAGTGTGCGTATTGGTCAAATGCAAGACCGTTTATACCTCTTTGCTTTACGGCAAAGTCTCTGAAATCGTTATTCATATCCTATATGATTTGTAGTTTCTTCGCTCAAAGATAATAATAATTCCAGTTTACGCATGTAAAGTCCATCTCCCGTTACGCCCTTGTTTATGCTATATTATGATAAATTTATGGCTGTGGAGAATTTACCATGCTGCAATAATTATAACGACAGCCCGATACACATGGTTGCATACCGGGCTGCATATATCAGATTTTATGTTTACGCCTCAAAGAGCTTGCCGAATTCTTCTGCCGAAATCTCTTTCTCTTCGAGTGTAACGGCATTCTTTATGGCATTCTGTATCTTGGCTTCCGTGGCGCGGTCTATGAGTTGGTTGCGCGAGTCTTTGTTTTTGAGCATCTCTTGCGAATAATTCGATATTACTTCATCGGGAAGATTGCCCATGCCGTATTGTGCGAATTGTTGACGCGTAACGCTCAATGCAAGAGCTTTCAGGTCTTCGTCATCGACTTTCACCTCGAAAGCACGTGCAATGTGCTCTTTAACGAGATGCCATTTCAGGTCGGCTTCCATCTTCACAAACTCTTCGTCGATATTCTCGGCAGTATATTTCTCATTGGTAGCTATCAACCAGCGTTTCAGGAAGGCTACCGGCAGCTCTACGGCTCCGGCTTTCTCCTCCAATACCTTGCGGGCATCTATACCGAAGCGGTAATCGCTCTCGGGAGCCAATTGTGCAGCTATCATTTCGCGCACTTTTGCCGTATATTCCTCTTCGTTCTTTACAGCGTCCTTGCCGAAGACACCATCATAAAACTCTTGGTCGTGTTCGGCGGGTTGCAGGTGCATGATTTCGCTCACCGTCAACTCGAAATCGCTCTTCACGTCGGCGGCTTTCTCACGTTCTATGTTAAGCATCGACGACAACTCGGCTACTGACGACTCGCATGCTGCATCGGGATTGAAGACGATTTTATCGCCTTCTTTTACAGTTGCAAATTTTGCCTTCTCGTCACCTTTCAGATATTTGGGCGATATGATGGTGGCTTCTACTACGATGCCGCCCTCTTTGGCAACGCCGTTTTCGAGTTCTACCATAGCTCCCTTCACGAGATCCGACTCGTCGCTCAAAGCATCTACCGTTATCTGTTTTCCCTGACGGGCGCGGAAACTTTCGTCTTGTTTGCTCACCATCTCGTCCGTCACGGCTATTTTATAATAAGGTATAGAGATGTTCTTGTCTACGGTAAGGGCGATTTGGGGTGCCAAAGCGATATCGAAACGGAAGGTAAAGTTCTCGCCGTTTTCAAGGTCTATCGTCTGGTCTTCGGCCGTCATGGGCTCGCCCAGAATGTCTAACTTATTATCTCGGATATAATTGTAAAGCGACTCTGACACCAGCCGGTTGATTTCTTCGGCTTTGACAGCCTTGCCAAACATTTTAACCAACATGCTGAAAGGCACATGACCTTTGCGGAAACCGGGGATATTGGCACGGTTGCCGTAGGTACGAAGCGACTTGTTTACCTTTTCTTCATAATCGGGTTTTTCCAGTTCGATGGAAATAATGGCGTTCAGGTTGTCAATGTTACTGTGTGAAACGTTCATTTTTAACGATTACTATTTAGTTAATATTATAATTGGCTATTGATGGGCTATTGCTCCAAATGGCAATGCCATAACAGGAGCGCAAAATTACTGTTTATCTTTCTATATTCAAATAATTATGCTGTTTTTTTTCATGCCGGCTCCGTCTCGTCCCGATGTCATGGCAGCGGTTACTTTTTTGTCTTGCGGGAGACGTCGCTCATGAGCTTTTCATAAAATTCGTCGAGCTCCTTATCCATTTTCTCCCAGAAATCATCTCCCAAAAGGATATTTTCATGGTCTATCGTAAGAATTTCCGATACGATATCCATATTCTCGTCTACGAGGAGCAAAGAGAAAGGTGTATCATAATCGAAGCCATCAAAAAGGCCATATATCTCGGGGATATTTACCGTTTCTTCGAGCAAAGCTGCAAATGTATTCATTCCGGCCTTGGAGCCTTCCGACATTCTCCATTCCTTCCACCCGTCCAACGGCACCGTCAGCAATACGTTTTCGGTATCATCGTATATGACAAATTGGGGCTCGTCATCTTCCTGAACACGAACATACATGTCGCTCAGCGTTATGTGTTGCGACTGCAATTTCATCAACGTATTTATAAAAGCATCCTGTATGCTTTTTCGTAGTATTTCACGAGAAGTATCCATGCTTACCGTACATTTAGTCTTCAAAGATACTAATTTTTTTTCGGAACACAGCAATGGAGAAGCTATTGCACCACATTTTATTTATGCTACGCTGCTCCTTCCCGCATCTGCTATTTTTTACAAAAGATACTATATCTTTGCACCGTAAAAATTTCACCGCAAACTATCGGTAAAATCATAATTTCACAGCCATGTCTGCATCAACATATATGTATGACTTACAACCCATTGTATCACAAAATACAATATCGGGGCGACCGTTGGTCATAGCCGGTCCGTGCAGTGCCGAAACAGAAGAACAATTGTTCAATACGGCTCGGCAACTCGCGGCTAACGGCGTGAAGATATTTCGTGCCGGATTATGGAAGCCTCGCACCAAACCGGGGTGTTTCGAGGGTGTGGGCAAAAAGGGGCTTGCCTGGCTCGGTCGCGTAAAGGAAGAGACCGGTATGCTCACAGCTACAGAAGTGGCTACCAGACAACATGTCGAGGAGGCATTGGAGGCTGGCATAGATATGCTATGGATAGGTGCCCGCACAGTATCCAATCCTTTTTCGGTACAGGAAATCGCCGATACCCTATCGGGGTGCGATGTGCCTATATTAATAAAAAATCCGCTCAATCCCGACCTCGAATTGTGGGTAGGAGCAATAGAACGCATCTACAATGCAGGCATACGCCGCATTGGTGTTATACACAGAGGCTTCGGTTCTTACGAGAAACAGATATACCGCAATCCTCCGCATTGGCACATCCCCATAGAATTGCGTCTGCGCATACCCAACCTTACCATTCTGTGCGACCCGAGCCACATGGGAGGCAAGCAGTCGCTAATAGCGCCTATATGCCAAGAAGCCATGGATTTGGGCTACGACGGAGTGATGGTAGAGGTACACCATAACCCCTCCGCCGCATGGAGCGATAAGGAGCAACAAATCACTCCGCAAGAGCTGGCGCACATCGTAGGGTCGTTGGTGATACGGGATACGACAGAGGCAACCGAGACGCTCTCTGAATTGCGGCGGCAATTAGACCAGCTCGACGAAGAATTGCTGAATATCTTATCGCAAAGGATGAGCATATCGCGCGAAATAGGCCGATACAAAAAAGAGCATAACATGAAAATCCTGCAAGCACACCGCTACGACGAAATGCTCAACAGACGTATTGCGCAGGCAATAGAGTTGGGTATGGACGGCAACTTCGTGAAATATATCATTCAAGCCATACACGAGGAGTCGGTGCGCCAGCAAATCGATATTGTCAACCGGTCATAATCTACAAAACTTTATGAGTAACAAATTCAAAGGATATCTGTTGGGATGTATTGCTGCCGCCTCATACGGCATGAATCCGTTATTTGCCCTTCCTCTATATAGTGCCGGCATGAATCCCGACTCGGTACTGTTTTTCAGATACCTTTTTGCCATTCCGGTATTAGGCATCATGTTGAAAGCACGCGGCAGGTCGTTCCGGCTGCATCGGGCGGAGATACTTCCGCTCATCGTCATGGGTTTGATGGTCGCCATATCGTCGCTGACACTCTTCGAGAGCTACAACCACATGGATGCCGGCATCGCGTCTACATTGTTATTTGTATACCCTATCATAGTAGCGCTCATCATGGCAGTGGTATATAAAGAGAAGCTCAGCACGCTGACGATATTGTGCATTCTAATGGCCCTGGGAGGCATATCGCTACTGTATCAAACCAGCGATGGCTCGACACTGAGTATCGTAGGAGTCGCTCTGGTTATGGCCTCATCGCTTTCTTACGCGCTATATATCGTAGGCGTAAATCGTCCGAGGTTCAAGAATATCGCGACGCTAAAACTTACATTCTATGTACTCGTATTCGGCATATTGTTGTTTTTGGTACGTGTGAAATTCGGCACAGAGCTGCAAGTCCCCTCCCAATGGCATCAGTGGGGCAATCTTATAGCATTGGCCATCTTTCCTACCGCCGTGTCGTTCTTATGTACGACGATGGCCATACAATACATCGGGTCGACACCTACTGCGATATTGGGAGCATTGGAACCCCTGACAGCCGTATTCTTCGGCGTAACGGTATTCGGCGAATCTCTGACACCGCGCATAAGTTGCGGCATTATCATGATAGTATCGGCCGTCACGCTCATCATAGCAGGCAGCAATGTAACAGAGTATCTGGTACGGTTCAAGAAGCTGTTCCCGAGGATACCGCATAGAACAAGAAAATAAATCTCAAAAAGTCGATATTATGATAATACCCTGTGCCATAGAATGGAATCCGGTCATAGACCTATTCAGTATAGGAGCACTGCGTGTCCGTTACTATTCATTGTGGTGGCTCATAGGACTTGCCGCCGCCTACTTTATCTTGCAACACCTCTATAAACGGCAAGGACTTTCGGGCCAAAATTTCGAGAAACTTATCATATACGGTTTTATTGGAATCGTCGCAGGGGCAAGATTAGGGCACTGCCTCTTCTACGAACCGGGATATTTCCTGGCTCACCCGTTGGAAATCATTCTGCCTTTCGGTACCGATGCCAACGGGAACTACACCTTTACAGGTTATTTAGGTCTGGCAAGCCACGGGGGCACCATTGGCTTAATGATTGCGCTGTGGCTATACTCGCGCAAGACCCATATCGACATGTGGCAAACGCTCGACAACATTGCCATAGCTACCCCGATAGCGGCATGTTGCATACGAATAGGCAACTTCTGGAATTCAGAGATTATCGGATGCGCCACCAACAGCGACTGGGGCATCATCTTTTCGCAAGTCGACAATATTCCCCGTCATCCCGCACAACTCTACGAAGCCATCGCCTACCTGCTTATCTTCATAGGAGGATACTTGCTGTACAAGTATAAAGGCAAAGAGCTGCACCGCGGCTTTTTCTTCGGGTATTGCCTCACGACAATTTTTGCTTTCCGCTTTGTGGTGGAGTTTGTCAAGGAAAACCAGGAACTCTTTGAGGAGACCATGCTCTTCAATATGGGGCAGCTGCTCAGCATCCCATTTATCATCTTAGGATTAATCTGTCTGCTATACAAAGGGATAGGGAAAATAAATCTCACCGGCACACCCGCAAAACCGCATAAGAAATAAGGAGTTTCGGAGAAAACACCGCCCTGCGCCTTTACAATAACATACTTTTTCCGTAAATCTGCATAAGGAATACACCTCGTTGAAACCAAGAGAGTTAGAAAAATTACCTCGTTTTTAGGTAATGAGTTGGCAACCGTTCCAATTGCTGTGGTCTGCGTTATATTACTTTTCAAGTAACTCTTTTCCTTTTGCAAATTTAGAAAAAAATAGAGATATGAGAAACTTATTTTAGCGCATTATTTCAGTTTGCTTATATAGTAAAAGACCATGAAAGGCAATTTAAAGCTCCTCCTCCTCTTTTAACTATAGATTGCATCTGCACCTGATAAATTCTACCATCATACTCTGGAAACAGTTTTTTTATATGTTTCAAAGCTTCTTCATCTGTAGAACGTCCTACACCTGGGACAATTATTACATTTTGAGTATGAATCATATTTATATAAGCCCAACTCATATTATGATAATCACTTAGCTCTAAATCGATGACTTTAAAGTATGATTCTAATTGACTTCTCATCTTAGCGGCAATATCATCAGGGTAAACTTTCAGATTCACCAGTACTTTATTACTGCCAACAGCATGTAAAATTCCATCTGTATGACCACAAACGTCACTTCTATCCCAAGGCAAAAATAAGAACTTATGATTTGGAAATAACTTTTCCATTAGAGAAACAAGATATTTTCTATCCATATCAGGGTTCTCAATAAATATTTTCTCCGTAATTATAACAACAGCGGTGTATCCTCTACCTTTTTTTATGCTTCCAAAGGTAAAGTTACCACCGTCTGCTACAATGGGAGAAACACATATTGAAGAACTTGGTAATATCGTTTTAGCCAGCTTAATGGAAGTTTCTGTTGATGTTTCATAATCGCGAAGTCCTTCCAGATAGTCAGGATGATATTTAAACTGAACAAAAGAATTACCATCTACTTGTACTGGCATATAATCTCTACACCAATAATCGGCTGTTCCTTTCAATACGCCGTAATGCACATCATGCTTTGACAATATTTCAGTCAATTCATTGTACACTTTCGGATAATATCTTTTCAGATTCTCCGAAAAAAACACATAGTCCATAGTTGATTTTAAGATTTTCATTGCTGATCTGCGTCAAGATTAGTAAAACGCCACATACGGTCAGTTGCTTCCCCTTTTATTTTTTTTACATTTATTCTGGCGGAAGACATAATACGAACTTTATTAAAATCTTCATTATCCATCCAGACAATAGACAACCCTTTCCCGAAAATTGAGGCATTACCAAACAAATCTTCCCATAAATACTGTGGCTTGAATTTATCTATTTCTCCTTCTTTCAATTTTTGAGAAGCCTTATTTGTAAAAGTCTTTTCATCATTATTAACCAAGGATTTATAAGTATACCCTCGAATAAGAAATGATGCACGATATTTTCCTTCACGCTCAAAAGTCATGTCAACACCAGACCTATTGGGACAAATCGCTCCTACCGGGAAATAGGGAACATCTCCTACATGGTACATTTGAGGTTCAATTATACTTTTATTCTCTTCATCATGAAAATAGAACTCAATATCAATTGGATATATCTCGTATTCTCCATTTACGACATAACGTCCATTAAATACAATTTGGGCAATGTCCTCAAATTGCTTTGTCAGTCCACTAACAGTATTAGCTGGAGCAAACCGTTCAAGAGCATTTTGTAATCTTTTTAAGTGATTCATTTAATTATTCCTTAAGTGTTCAACAATAATCCTATAATTTTCAATGCCGATGTTCTTCTCCGTAAGGGATTGATTAGCATAATTTTTACTAACCAGCAGTCTATTGTTATCATATAAATAATTCCATAGACCTTCTCCCATTAATGTTTTCCATTGGGCTTCGTGCCTCATCACAAGAAACTTTACTTCTTTTGCAGAGGTAGCCAAATAGAGCAACACCATTTTTGTAAATTTCTGAGATGGAAATAAATTCTTAATAGCTGGAGATACCAGCGAAGTGTAAGCAAAATACTGACATAAGGAAACATGATTAAAAATATTTTCCTTTTCCTGTTCTCCATATACGGCTGTTCCTAAAGGAAGTATTTTCTTTCTCCAATAATAGTCACCCAATATTCTTGTTGGCTCGTAATAGTCAAATTTAGTTCCTTCCATTGACAAAACCTTTCTTTTGTCCTCCATGATTTCTTCAGCCATCTGAGGTTTGAACATATTTGCAAGATTCTTATTCAGGTGCTCTACATATCCAGGATTCAAAGAAAGGATTACAAGTTTGGAATTAAGGATATTTCCACTCCATGGCTCAGGAGGAACACATAAAACCAACTGTCTAGTGGGGTTATCTTTTTGTTTTTCATTATACGCATACACGTATTCTTCATCACCAGGAAACACCAAATCATCCGCAAAATAAAGGTCATACCCAGATAACTTGGGCAATAATTCTTTCCAACGATTTAGATATAGAACATAGTCCTTGTTCATAACAGCCTTGCTTATTGATTCTTGGGCTGTCAATAAATAATTATGACATGATTGTTTTTCTTCTGAGGACTTTATATTAAAACGATTTATTATTGCGGTATAATCTAATGGAATACTTCTAAAGATTATAGTATATTCGTTAGAATTTACATCCGGATATTCGTTATAACGAAGTAAAATTTCTTCAACCAATAAATCTACAAGCTGCATTAAATCAATATCTTTCTGCTCTAAAAGGGTTTCCGTTAAAAGAGTTTCCGTTTCTCTCAAATAATCTATATAAGAAAACAACGAGCTCTTTATATTATCTTCATAACTTCGATATTGAACGTCTTTTGCATGTTCACTTATATCCTTCTTAATTTCTGTATATAAATTTATACCTCTTGTTACAGCAAAACCTAAATCACATAATTTATTTTCTATAGTCAAGTGACTGAACTCATCAGAACTTGAATCTATATATGCTCGTATACGATGAGGAAGAGTAATTATACCATCACCGTAAGGATAGAAAGCACTTTCATATATTTTTTGTTTCCCAATAAGATAGTTCATGTTATTTCTTTTATGTTTAAAGTAGACAAAATATAAATATCTCTAAGTAAAATCAATCTTTCAGATACAAAAGTAATATAAAGTCATAATAATCTGCCTAATAAATATGATTATTAAGGCTTTTCCTGAATTATAGTTTTTTACTCTGTTGTTTCTGTTTCGGTAATCCCAATGCTTTCATAAACTCGTATTTCTTGCGTCTGAACCAACTTACATGTGAAACGCCATCTATTTTGAAGTCAAATTTTCCATCTGAGGTTTCTTTAAGCGAGCAAACCGAACTATCAGTCTTAAAGTGCTGTCGGAATTCAGAAGAATAGAGTTCGCCTTTAATGGTGACTTCCTTAAACATGCACAGCTTTTTGATTAACCCATCGCTAAAATTCAGAGTATCACGCAAAAACTTGATAGTAGGCATCAGCTTTTCCACATAAGGGAAGTAGCGTTTGACAAAATCCGTAAATTCTGACAGTTTTCGGAACTGCTGTTTGTAAGCATTTTTCATTTCCTGTATCTGCTTGGCATGTTGTACCTCTCGTTGTACGGCTTCTTCTTCAAGTTCCTTTATGCGGTTTTGCAAATCTTCATTCCTATGTTCAAACTCTTTCTGTTTACCACCACCGAAAATAGAACCGACCTTTGCCACGAATGCGGCTTTCGCTTCTGTCTTGGCTGCTTCCAGTTTCTCCGATTTGACCTCCTGCCTTACCTCGTCAAGTTGTTGCTCTGTCTGTTGCTGCTCTGTCTGTAACTGCCGCATGTTGGCTTCAAGTTCACCCGTCTGCCGTTTCAAATCACGGTAGTATTGGGCGGTGGTGGTGTGCCGTGCTTCCGAACCACGGACACCACGTTGCAAACTGTACTTCGCCATCGCCTCGGCGTAGCTGTCGTGGTAGGCTACAAGCCTTTCACGGCTCATGAGGTCATCGGCACACAGGCGCACGGCATTGGCTTTCTTGCGGTAGGTGCGTTTGCCATCCGCATGCTTCTTTCTCGCTTTCCTGCGTTCGCCCGTCACTATCGGCACGACCGTGGCGTGGATGTGCGGCGTGTGCTCGTCCATGTGAAGCACTGCCGATACGGTGTTCTCCTTTCCGAACGTGCGGTGCAGCCATTGCAGGTTGTCATCGCACCATTCGTCCAGTCTGCCCTCGTCCTGCACTCTTATCATGTCCTCGTGCGTGCCCGAAAGCACGATGCGGATTGCCTGCACTTGGTCGGGCGTTATCTTCCGCCTGATGCCAGCCGTGCGGATGCGGTGGCTTATCGCTTCGGTGCGGTCTGCCACACCGTCGGGGAACTCCACCAGCTCACGGTTGAGGTGGGTGCGTGCCGGGTCGGCATTCTTGGGTATAGTCTTGCGTTCGATGTGGTCGGATGCGCCCGTGTCAGCCGACCCTTTCGCCTTGTTGATTTGAATGCTTATATATCCCATGCTTGTTTTTCGTTTTCAGGTTTGACAATTTGGTTTGTTGGTTCCCGTCTGCTGCGGTCATGCCGCATGGCAAACGGGGGTGTCCAGAGGGTGTAACCACGTTAGCTCATTGGGGCATTTTCTTAACGCAGTGCAGGCACCGCTAAAAATGCCCCAATGAGCTATGGCTTTTCTGTTTCCAAAAGCCTGCGAGAGTACCTCTCTTCACATAGCCTCCGCCAATGCGGGGCCGGTTCACAATCTTGTAGAGAGTTGTGACGATTCTCAACTGTCTGCCCAACTTCTGCAATTTCCCCTAACTATCTAATAATCAAATCACATTGCTTTAATCCGCCACAATTCGACGGATATTCCAGAGATTTTCCGTAACTTTGTATGAATGTGAAAAATATCGTCACGCCATGAAACATTACGCTATTCTGCTCATCATCGCTTTGTGGTTGCCCATAGATAGTTATTGTCAAGAGAAACCAGCCGACAGCTCGTCGTGGGGCATCGTATCTTTATGCTGCGCCCACATGAGGTCCGAGCCGCGGCATGGCTCTGAAATGGTTTCCCAGGCCATCATGGGGACACCTGTACAGATTTTGTCCGACACAAGCGAATGGAGCCTGATTGTAACGCCCGAAGGGTATCGCGGATGGATGCACCACCTGTCGATAACACCCCGAACCGACGGGGAGATGCAGGCGTGGAGAGAGAGTTACAGATATATCTTCACCGCCATGCAGGGCTATATCTATGACTCGTGCAACGGCGACGAATCGCGTCCCGTGAGCGACCTTGTGCTGGGTTGCATACTACAAAGTACTGGG
>UQMR01000043.1 GCA_900542255.1 uncultured Porphyromonadaceae bacterium | reverse complement strand
GTTACAAATCTACTCTTTTTATGCGTAACTGTCAGATTAAGTCTTGACTAATTCACATTATCTAAACAAAGTGTGGTGCTCAAAACCTCAGAAAGGGCGTTATTGTTGTTCGCCCTCCATTGCCGACCTCTTGCGCATGGCCTCCCGTCGCACGGTCTCTAACTTCTCGCGACACTCGTCGAATGCTTTTTCCAACGACGAGAGTGCCTCGCCCACCTCTTCGATTATTTCATCCAAAGGGCGGTCGGGGATATCATGATTTTTAGATTTTTTATAATTAAACTCATCTTCCGAGACGCATTCGGCTGTCTCTTTTTTCAGCGTAGAACTAATATAATAGTTTCTCGACAAGCCATCTTCGTCCGTTATCACACAGTTGAAAAAGTCGGTCACACTCATCTGAAAGATATTGCATATATGCAGCAGGATGTCTATGTTGAGGTTGCCTCCTCTGACGGCTTTCCCTACCGTATTCTTGTCTATGCTCAATATTCTGGCGGCTTCTTTGTATGAGATGCCATTGTGTTGCAAATATTGGCGCAATTTGTCGCCGGTATAGTGAAACTCTTTCGATGAGTTGTTTTCTTTTGTATCCATATTAAGACCGTTTGTTCGACTTAAAATATTAGTTTGTCGTATACTAATATACTCATTTTCTGATAATTTCGAAAGCGTAACGGGATGAGACGACATAGCGCAACGCCGTGATGCGCGAGATGTGTTGCAGCAAAGGTGTGTGGGTATAAGTATCCTGTATATTCTACGGCTGAGACAAGTCGTTGTTTTAGAGCTGGGGGATTAAACAAAAGCGTCGGCTTCTGTTTGCACTATGGCTCCCTATCCTATCGTTGCAGCACATTTATATCGATAGAGAGCGAGAAGGGTGTTGTACATACCGATAGCTGCTCATGAAGCACTATCGGCGATATAAAGGTATTTTCACAGCATCGAGGGGCTGCAAATTGTGAATTTGTTTACAGCCCCTCGATGTACTTGCGGTTATGGCCGGCTATCGGCCGCCTGTAATGACGTTTCTTGCGTTATCGAGATTGTGTCTCGGTATCGCGCACGTTTCTAATTAATTTATCTCTACGACCAGATAGCGCGACAGGCTCCAAAAGCTGCCGGGATTGGTAATGTTGAGCGTATAGAAGCCTTCGGCATCCTTTACGAGTTCATACGACTCTTGCGGATGTTTCGTAAGGATTTTGGCTTTCTTGCTTTCGAGGAAAATCGTGGTCAATGTACGTTGGTCGGCCGTCGTGAAGAAGTCTACATCGAAGTCACCTTCCATCACCTTGGTTTTGCTGAAAAGCCCGCCGCCCGATATGATGTTATGCTCGCGCAACTGATTGCTATTGGCATACA
Organism: uncultured Porphyromonadaceae bacterium; assembly: GCA_900542255.1. Taxonomy (GTDB): domain Bacteria; phylum Bacteroidota; class Bacteroidia; order Bacteroidales; family Barnesiellaceae_A; genus Barnesiella_A; species Barnesiella_A excrementipullorum. Next base: position 17,987 of record UQMR01000043.1, on the reverse strand, counting down.
CATATCGCACTTCGTTGAGCGCCATATCTTGCGAGGCTATAATGGCACTCTGCTCGCCCTGTATGCGGGTGAGGTCTGTAACCTGGCCTTTGAGGGTATCGACGGCTGCATCGAGCTCGGCGATACGGATGTCGCGTGCTGCGAGAGCCGATTGCAGATTTACAATCATAGAATCTTTCTCGGCAATCTGGGCATTGAGGTTGTCGATGGCTTTTTTGAGTGCCGCCGAATTTGAGTTGCTGTTTTTGAGGCGTTGTTCGAGCTCGGCAATACGCTCTTTGTTACGTTGCAAAGTATTCGAGATAAGTTCTATGTCGCGTTTCACGCGTTCTTGCGCAGAGAGCGTCATTTCACCGGTTTCGTTTTGTTGTTGTATCACAAAATTTTCGGCTTGTTTGATGCTCTGCATGTCTGACTCGATGTCGGCGATGAAACTAATCATCTCTTCGTAGCCATTGCGCATTTCGGCATTGGCCTGTACCAAAGAGTCGTTGGTCTGTTGCAACGCCATCATCTCGGGCGAATTGGCACTGTGATTACAAGATGCCAGGCATAAAATACCTACGGGAAGGATGAATAACTGAAGTTTTTTCATACTCGTCATTATTTATTGATTAATTACGGTTTTTTCTTTCAGGGCTGCATATTTATCTTTTTTGATATGGGGCTGCTCGGGTGCACCCTCTACCAGAATAACAATCTCACCCTTGGGTTCGTTCTGCTCATAATATTGCGCCAGCTCGGCAAGTGTCCCGCGGCGGGTTTCGGCATGGAGCTTCGATATTTCGCGACATACGGTGCCCTGGCGCTCTGCGCCAAAAGTTTCGGCAAACTGGCGAAGGGTTTTCGCCAAACGATAGGGCGACTCATAGAATACCATGGTGCGCTCCTCGCGGGCCAGCAATTCGAGGCGTGTGGCACGGCCTTTCTTTTGCGGCAGAAAACCTTCAAAGCAGAAGCGGTCATTGGGCAGGCCCGACATGACCAGTGCCGGCACAAAAGCCGTAGCTCCGGGCAAACACTCTACCTCGACGCCGGCCTTGCAACAGGCCCGCACGAGCAAGAAGCCGGGGTCGGAAATGGCCGGTGTACCGGCATCGGTTATGAGTGCTATATTCTCGCCGCCTTGCAAACGTGCCACAATGGCATCTACCGTATCATGCTCATTGAACTTATGATGCGATTGCAAACGCGCCTGTATGTCGTAGTGTTTGAGCAGGATGCCGCTCGTGCGGGTATCTTCGGCGAGGATACAATCTACCTCGCGCAACACGCGCAGAGCACGAAGCGTAATGTCTTCGAGATTGCCTACGGGTGTAGGGACCAAATACAATTTTGCCATGGCTGCTTGCGTTTATTGTTTGAAATGCTTTTCTACCAATGCCAGGAACTCTTTTACGACGGGCTCTTCGGCATCCCAGGCCAAGTCGGTCAACAGATATTCGCGGGCTTCGCCATAATCGGTCATTGTATCTATCAGAGCCAATGTCTCTGTCATGCGTACGTCGCTGTTGCCGAACAATTCGCGACGGAAACGGAACCTGTCGTTCAGACTGATGGCGCGGCGCAGCTCCTTGGCACGTCGCACACTCATCATTTCGCCTACCGTCATGTTGGCATCGCCCGGTGTCTCGCTATCGAAGGGCTCGCCCATGTTATATACCTGTTGTTCCTCATCGGCCTCATCAGGCTCATCCGAGTCCTCTACCAAGACTTCAACGGTATCATTATCAGACTCAACTTCTTCTGAGGGGTTCTCTCCGGCAGGAGCTTCCTGCTCGGTGCAAGGCTCCCCGGCAGCCTCCTCTTCATCATCCACGACAAGCGAAACTTCTCCCACAGGGGCATCCTCGGGAAACTCTACCACGGTGTCATCGGTGTCAGTCCCCACCTCGACCGACAAAAAAGGCATCTCCACAACGGGTACGTCAACTGTCTCTTCGGGAAGCGGCGTATCGGCGCTCTCATCAGAGGGCTCCGCCTCTCTCTTTTCGAGGGGCAAAGCTACATCCATCGGCATATCGACAACCGATTTTTCCATCTCTTCATCGGCCTTTGCAGCTTGTTCCCTCTTCTCGTCGATGACAGCCTCTTCTGTCGTTTTACCCATCACCCACTCGGCATATTCGGCCGGTATCTGCACCTCTGCGGGAGCTGCCTCCTCGCGCCATTGTTGCACGTATGAGGTAATATGCCGCGATTTTTCCAAGGCAAGTTTATACAACACATCGGGCGTATCATTGCCGCCGCGTTCTATCAGAATAATCAAATCGCGCAACTCGGTGAGCTGCTCAACAAGATAGTCGGTATATTCTTTACTGTTCATCGCTACAAATTCTATCTATTTGCAAAAATAGGGATATTTATGACAGAGAACGTTGGGAAGGACGTTTTTTATTAAATTTATCTATTGCTACGTACGTCATTGCGGTCAGTTCTTATATTTCCCGGCATTACTGTTATTGAAGAAAGGGGTAAAACACATGCCATCGCACGTGTTCTGCCGGCGGATATCTACCACGGGATTTACGTTTGCAAGCAGCCGGAAAAGAGCTTCATGGCCATTTTCGAGCTTATACTGCATCTCCTCATCGTATAGGGGTATTACCTGATAGAAATTGACCCTGTCGCCATCGGGCAATGTGGTATAAGATGCTTCACGGGGAAAGTTCCGTAAATCGGACAAAATATATCCCGAGAGAAGAGTATTCTCGGCAAGAGGCTTGCCATAAGGGATAGTATGTCCTTGCGCCAGAAAGGTGTCGTGTTGCCCCGGCAGCCGAGCCAAAACCTTCAACGCATAGACAGGCCAGTAATCTTTATCGTCGAGGCTCTGTATATTCCAATCGGGAGGCAAACACATCACCAACTCAGCCCGTCCCCATAACCCCTCGGGCATATCATCGGGCAGATTCATCACATGAGCTCCCAGACCTACCGTCACGAGCGTATAGAAATTCCGCCGGGGCGTAGGCTCTATGATATATACGTCGATGTGTAAGTCGGGCGATATTTTTTCATGAAATACGCCTGTATAATAGCCCATGTGGTTATTTATGTGCTGTTCTATGGCATGGAGCTCTTCCCTACTGTATATTTCGGGGAAGTAGTTGCATTGCTCGCTGGCGTTTATTTCAAAATCGGGTGTAAAATATATTTGCAATAAATCGCTATCGGGCTCGTCGGTTCTCTGAAAATAGATTTCAAAACTACGGTCGATATTGACATCGAGAGAGTGAAGGTGCAAATCTGCCACATCGATTTCGTGTCGCGACTTTTCATCTATCCAGCGACAAGCCTCTCCTACCAAACGGTCTATCGAACTACGCAAGCGAGCGACCCACTCTACATCGAACTTCGATAAACCGGCTTCGTTCATTACAAAACGGATGCTTAAATTGCATGCGGCCAACGGAATGGTGCAAACACAGAAGAAAGTGTCGTTGTTCCACGTCACCGATTCAAGCACCTGCTTTATCCTTTCTAAATTTTGTTCATCGCACAAGATTGTCGAAACCGACAGTGCTTTCGCCCGCCGCTCATCATCCATATCGGCATTCTCAGCATCTTGCAACATGGCATCGGCCTCGGGCGAGATATAGTGATTTTCCATCACGTCGAGGGGATATCCCGCCTCTATTTCCTTCCGACGCTGCAAGAACTCATAATCGCCGGGAACCAGCTCCAAACCGCGCTCTACGGCTTGCAAGGCGCCCTCCTTGTCACCCCGGTGGGCTCTCAAAGCCGAAAGTATAAGCCATCCCCACGGATAGTTGGGTTCTTGCCGCACACCCTCCTCGGCATATTTCCACGCTTCGTCGATACGCCCCAAATACATCAAAGAAACAGCATACCGATAGTACCATGTCCCACACCCGGCAGCAAGGTCTTCTACTCCGCCCAGCCACTGTACCGAGTTTATATAGCGCAGGTAATCGTCGATATTATTATTGGCATACGCTATCCAAAGAGCTATATCAAGGTCGTGAAAAGCATCGTCCTGCGTAAAATCGCCATTATCGATACCATCATTTATAAAATCCAATATCGTGTTTATTATCGAATACATCTTCCCCTCACTATCCAACTGTTTCAATTGGTCTGTTATTTCGGGTGTAAGAATTGTTTGGCTCATAACTTCATTTGACTGATTTTATTTTACAAATACGACAGGACTGTTCATAGTGTAGATTGTGTCGCATTCTGTTTGGTATATCTCGATATAGTCGAACAGAATCTTCAACGAATCATTGCCTACAACAAACAACGATATATCTTTGGACGACTCGTTGCTACTATATACCTGCTCTAATTGCTTTAAGTGCGGAGACAGATGCTTTTCCATATCGAAAGTATACCGTAATATATCACTATCGTCATACAACTCATAAATGTTTCGCTCCATCACATCGCGATAAGTTCTTTCCTCGGTAAAATAATTGGGTACTTGATAAAAGTTCTTATACCCCGAGACATCGACAGGCTGACTGAAATCGCGGTACACACGGAATAACGGTGCGATAACCTCTTCCATCGAGCAGTCGACATCGTCGCGAAAAACAGTTTCCACATCAACCCCTCCCGTCCAACGTCTTGCCACTTCATCGCTACCCAAAACATCGCACAGATAGAGATATGACGACTTCAATTCTCGGGCTGCGGTACCTGTCGTAACAGGTGGATTTTCCATAAGTTTACCACGCTCGCTATCCCACACTCCAAGGCTCACAGCATAACATTCGAGACGCTTAGCTTGCGACCATATACTTATGTTGCGAGCTGATATGCCGGGAATAAACGTAAATATCAAAATAGTTACTATCGCAACGGTAAAAGTGAGCCTGTAACAACGTAACCGACTTATCAATAGCGAAACGATATAATACGTCATTATAAAACCGGCTACGCACAAATAGACACGAGCCTCGGTAAAGCCATATTCGGCAATACGATGCACCACGCCTACCCAAAACAGTACTATAACAGGTAACCCCAACACTCCGAAACGGTCGTAGTACCACTTGAAAATATTACGATGCAATAAATGTTGCATAACCTGCCCTACCATCGCCACGATAACAAATGCCAATACCATGTAGGCAAGACCGCCTTTGGGCAACTCCCAATTTACCACAATAGTAACAATATAGACATACAACACAATCGTATATATGACAAGAGCCGGCGACAAAATGTAATTGAGCATAAAACTGCCGAATTTGCCCATCGTCGGGTTCTCGTCGCTTATAGGTTGTCGTAAGGTACAAAATACCAACGGAATAAATATCATAAATATTCCGATGAACGAATGTACATATACATCATGGCTGTTGATTCCGAAAATATATTCGAGCGACAGCATAATCAATGCAATCGCTATGTATAAGAATATTCCCGAGACAACGGCTCGTATCATGCGCAATACCGTATTGACCGCATCACGGGCAAAGAGTTTATCGGTTGACCTGCCATATACGACCAACAATAAAAAGAAAGCTGCTATGCACGTAAATCCATATCCCCACGGGAAAAACGATTGAATGTCGATAAAAAAGAAAGGAACGGGAAAGAGGTACGAAAGCCAATATATCCACTTATATTTTCCTTCCGCGAAACGATGAAAAACGTATGTCAGTACAAAAAATACAGGGAAGAGCAGCAACACATAAAACACAAGCCCACCCTTATCCGACACACAACAATAGATGACAAAGAATGTAATACTTAACAATAACTCTATCGGATAGTTCCTCACAACATCATACAGTGACGTTCTTATCTTGTCCAATACACTTGTCTTCATATCAATATTGTTTTAGGGTTTCAGAATATAGTTCGGAGCAGTTGCTCATAAAGCCCACGCAGCTGCGCATTACGGCAGGTATGGTGGTTACACATCAATACCACGGCATAGGTAGTGCCCGCATTCATATAATAACCTGCATAGCAAAGCACCCCGCCCATACTGCCGCTTTTAAGGCGCAAAATACCGGGCAACTTCTGGCGCGCCATGAAAGACCTGACCGATCCCTCACGTCCGGCCTCGGGGAAAGCCGAGACAAACGCAGCTCCCAACTGATGCATACCGTAAGCCTGCGACAGGAGCGATGCCAAGAAATAAGGGGTAACTGCATTCTTGCGAGCCAAACCGCTACCGTCGTACAGCTGCATCGCCTCGGTATCGAGCCGGGCTTTTTCCCATATATCGCGTTCTATTGCCAATGCCGTCGATGCTGTGGCTACTGTATCTTGCGACAACGCCACATACCGCAACATCGCCTCGGCATAGAGATTATCGCTATGGTGCAACATCGTCTCTACCATCTGCAAAAGCTCGTCCGACGGGTAATCACACAACAGATAGGTTATCGCAGGAATAGGTTTCTGCTTCTCTTGCAATAAACGGTCGGTCACGGCACGTCCTGCTACCGGTATATGCGCCGCCTGTAACCGCTGCTTTACATCGTATGCCAATGTCAGCGGCGGGTCGGTCATAGAACAGGGTAAAACAAATCGCTCGCGGTGCGGCGGGACAACCCCCGATAAGATACATTGCCCGGAATAAGGGACTACCGAGACAAACGACGAGTCTTTTTGCCCCACCACAAGATGATTGCGATATGCCACGGGCGCCACCGTTGTAGATGTTCCCAATATATGGGGTTGCGTACCGGCAGCCCCCGTGCGCAGATAGAGGTCATAGCTGTTTCCCTTATAATTGATACCATAACATCCCGCACCGTAATACCAGCCCAAATCTTCGGTCAACCATTGCGAAGAGGTCTCCATGCTGCATAGCGAGGCATCGGCAACAACATCGCCAGCTATGGCGCAAATACCGGCCTTGCCAACGGCTGCCACCACCCTATCGAGAAATGCCTCGGTTGGCCGGCTGCCATATTCATTGGCAAGCGACGGGTCTAAGCACCCTCGTATCACTATATCGCCCTGCAACACTCTCTCATAGTCGATATAACCGGTATATCCAACTCGGGTACGCCACCGAGTTGTATCGGGATATAACTGTAAGACGGTGGCTGCTGTGATTATTTTGGTGAGCGATGCAGGCGTAAATGCAGTGTGTTCGTTATATGCAACCAACGTTTCACCCGTAGAAACATCCATAACGCATACTCCCACCGACGCATGGCGCATACCTTTGCCCGAGAAGAAGGCGGCATAGTCGACTTGCTTGGCACCTTGCGACAATCCGTTGAAAAATATGCCCGACAAGAAAAGCAAAAGGACAAATATATACCTATTCATAAGGAGTTACGTTGACTAACTATTTTTCAAACCTATACTTGCACAACTATCACTTAACAAAGATAATGTATTGCATAGAAAAACAAAAACATTTTGCCGGGCAAATCGCTGTCTCTTCTTATTTTCCGCATAAACAGTTATAGATAAGCGCATTAACAAACATTGAAAGTTCCGTATAAAAAGAATAAACTATACTTTTTAGTTTATTAACTAAATAAATTAGTTTATCAACTAAATATTTTAGTTCTTTGTATCGGCATGGCAGTTGCACTCCATCACGATACATGCAACGGAGATACCTGCCACAACAAAAGTCACGGATATGAAAATAAAAGAACTCACCGCCAAAGAAGAAGAAGTGATGCGATTCTTTTGGGAACACGGACCGCTGTTCGTGAAAGAGATACTCGATTTCTACGATGAGCCCAAACCCCACTTCAACACACTATCGACCATTGTGCGAGGTCTCGAAGAGAAGGGTTTCGTCGCCCACAAAGCATACGGAAAAACCTACCAGTACTATGCTGCGGTAAGCCCGGGCGAGGTGGGCACACGCTCGCTGCGCAATGTGGTAAGCAAATACTTCAACAACTCATACCTCGGCGTGGTATCGTCGCTGGTAGAAGAGGAAAACATTACACTCGACGAGCTGCGCTCGCTCATAGCCGCCGTAGAAGAGGCCCACAACAAGAAAAAGGAGTAACATCATGGGAACATTCGTCGCATACACATTTGCAGCCGGAATCATATTGCTTGCCTTATACGCCGTGTATAAATTGTTGCTCGAAAGGGAGACCTTCCACCGCTTCAACCGCATATTCGTTATGTCGAGCTATATAATATCGCTCACAGCCGGGATATTCTACCTGAAAACCCTGCATCCGCAAGAAATATCGTTGCCTGCCATGAATATCATATATAACAACTCGTACGTCATTACGCCCACTGCTGTCGACCATACGGCTCACGCAAGCCATGCGTCGGCAGAGTGGGCTATCATGGCAGCGATTGTGCTATACGGCGCAGGCCTGCTCTTTTTCATATTGCGTGCGATATATACAGGGTATCGCATACGTTGCATTATACGCAGGGGGGTGCACAGCTGCACGGCAAACGGCTGGCGGTTGGTCATACACAACGACAGCAAGATTGCGCCATTCAGCTGGTACCGCTATATTGTCATGTCGCAAGACGATTACAAAACGGCAGGCGACATCATCATCGCCCACGAAGAAAAGCACTTGCAGTGTCATCACTGGATAGACCTGCTCACAGCCGAAGCGGCCTCGATATTGCTATGGTATAACCCGGCCGGATGGCTCATGCGCAACGAACTGCAAAGCATTCACGAATACGAGGCCGACGAAGCCGTACTCAACAGCGGAATAGATGCCCATACATACCAACTATTACTTATTAAAAAGGCTGTCGGCGCAAGATTCCCGTCCATCGCCAACAGCCTAAATCACAGCAACCTAAAAAAACGTATTACTATGATGTTACGTAAAAAATCGAATCGAAAATCGCAGTGGCGCGCCCTTGCCGCGCTTCCTGCCCTGGGCCTGGCAGCCCTCCTGCTCTCAACACCGGTAGTCGCCGATGGATTGCAAAGCATTTCAACTGCCGAAATTACAAAAAAGAATGCAAACGACGACCGGCAACAGCACAATAATGTGATGAACATAACCTTATCGGCCGACTCTGCCGGCGATACCCAAAACTCATCAAAGAATGCCTATGTCAGCTATATCTATACCTCGCAAACCGACAGCATCTCGCTGCAAAGGAATATTGCGTTCGACGCCAGCGATACTGCCAAGGTGCAGATTTTCGTCAACGGCAAGCCTGTATCGGAAGAGGAATTCAAGAAAATTTCGCCCGATGACATTAAAAACGTCAACGTAAACAAATTCGATAACGGACGCGGAGTAATATCTGTCATTCTCAAAGGCTGCGATACGGTCATCGACGATGTCGTTGTCGTAGGATTTAAGGATAATGAGATTCCCGACACGAAAGGGAAAGTAATATCCATAAGACACACAAGCGCAGCAGACTCAGTTTCAGCCCCTGTTTTGGAGGTTAAGTCGGGCGATATGAAGAACATCACTATCTCCAACAGCACAACGTCGCTCGCCGCTGCCGACCCTGTTTATGTAGTAGACGGCAAAAAAGTTGAAAACATAAGCGACATAAAGGTCGAAGATATAGAGTCGGTTACAGTATTTAAAGACTCTACCGAAATCGTAAAGCAATACGATGCCTTAGGCAAAGGCCTTATATTCATAAGCCTGAAAAAGAAATAACCCATACACGGGCATCGACGCATAAGGGGATGTGACACGTATTACTGCGGTCGCATCCCCTTAGCTTTTTGTCTAACGGCTCTATCAATACTTTTTGTTCCGGGAGAATACGGCAATCAGGCCGAATCGGGCATCTACCTTCCACGGCGGAAGTTACAGCTGCATAGCTACCTGACGATACGGATACCTTTCTGACGAACGGGGCTCATGCCCCGCACTTCCCCGATAATCTATTCGGTTTCCCAGAGAGTATGCAGGAGGTCAATAGCCGCCACCATGCCCTGCCCGGCAGCCGTCTCTACGACTTCGCGATAGAGCTCCATATCCTCCATGAAATCAGAGGGGTCATTGTACTTGGCAGCCACTTCCATCCATTCCCAGCCGAAATAATTGTCGGGGGCAAGACATCCATGCCCGATACCTTCCCGCAGCCTCTCCCGAAAGTATCTGATATTATCTATTTTACACGTAGCCCAGCTATTGTATACCGACAACAATGCCTTGGCTACATAAAGCCCGGTATTGCCCTTCTCTATGGCCTTGTCTATAAAATGCAGAATTTCCTCCTTGCGGTTTGCCAATATATACCGGGCCTCTTTCCCTTCCGATTCGTCGCTTCCCAAAGCCACTATCATATTCCAAAGCTCGGTATAGTTGGGGAGCTCGCGATATGTGAAAGTAAGCCTTAGAGAGTCTGTACTCAAATGGGGGTTGTCTATGAATATCTCCTCGGTACTTACCGAGCTCCCCAATGTTACGACAAACTCTTCATCATTCCATTGCATAGTGACGGCATCCTCCTTCACAGAGAGCAGCTCGACACTGCCGCCGTCCAAAGGATTGAGTGAAATACTCTTTTCCTCCCTATTACAGAGGTCTATATCGGCATAATAATCTTTGTCATACGTGTTTCCCATAGACATATCACGCGTAACGTGTGTGGCCCTGACTCTCACCTCCCGATAGTTCAGCTTCGCATCATACCCGCCAGCTCCTTTCTCCGTGTCAACCGATGGAGAGAGTTGGTCGGCGAGTTCTTCCAGTTTCTGAAAATCGCATATACTGTCCATCAATATATCGCGGGCTGTCTCTATCTCTGTATCGAAGAGTGTATAGGTATCGTAAGCCACTGTCAGAGCTTTTCGCACCTCTGCATAAAGGGGCTCATCGAGTAATCGGCGTTTTTGGGCAAAGAGCTCAAAACCATCGATAATATCTTTGAGCAAAGTCGCGAAAGAGCCGTCCATATCGATATAAACAGATGCTCTCTTTATCAATGAATATACTTTCGCCAAGTCCCTATCTTTGGTGCAGACATATCTGTTCCGAATGACAAAACACCTGTATTTACTTTTCCACATATCAGATATCTAAATTGTTAGTTCGTGTGTCTTCTCTGAATCTCGCTTTCTGTTATTCATTATTGCAAAGTTAGCAATATATATATCGTCATACATGTTAATGATTGTCAATATGCAGCTGCATTATGGGCAGTAATTCCTCCCGTTTGCACTATCTTTACAAAAAATATTTGTATGGCTATCATAGAGATTTCATCATTGCAGCATCCCGGTGTAGAGCTGTTCGGTACTCTTACCGAAGCACAGCTGCGCAACCGACTGGAACCCGACAAGGGTATATTTATAGCCGAAAGTCCCAAAGTGATACGTGTGGCGCTGACAGCCGGTTATGAGCCTGTCGCATTGCTGTGCGAACGGCGGCACATTGACGGCGATGCCTCGGACATTATAGCTCAATGCCCCGACATACCCGTATATACAGGCGAGCGCGAACTATTGGCGCAACTCACCGGCTACACGCTTACGCGAGGCGTATTGTGTGCCATGCGCCGCAGGCCTATGCCCTCTGTCGAGGAGATATGCCGCCCGTCGAAGCGTATCGTAGTAATAAAAGGGGTGGTAGATACAACCAATATAGGTGCCATATTCCGCTCGGCGGCAGCCTTGGGAATAGACGGCGTACTGCTCACGCCCGACTCGTGCGACCCGCTGAACCGGCGTGCCGTACGTGTCTCTATGGGCTCTGTATTTCTGGTACCGTGGACGTGGATAACCGAACCCCTCACCGACCTGCACAACTACGGATTTCGTACCGTAGCCATGGCTCTCACCGACCGTTCGCTGCCCATAGACGCCCCTATCATTGCCAACGAACCGCGGCTTGCCATCATCATGGGCACCGAGGGTGACGGGCTGCCCCACTCTATCATCGCCGAGGCCGACTATGTGGCCCGCATACCTATGGCCCACGGCGTAGACTCGCTCAATGTGGCGGCCGCATCGGCCGTAGCCTTCTGGGAGTTACGCCTGCGAAAGGAATAAGGGAGTCGGTAACGAATAGAACGGGAACTCAATCGCCCAGGCGTTTCAGGATATTATAGGCAGCCATGATACCCAGCTCGCCTGCCTTTGAAAGGTCGGCACGCCCTTTGGCTTCGTCACCGGCTTTTAGATAGGCCAACCCGCGATTGAAATAGGCGGCTGCCAAATCGGGCTGCAAGCGCAGGGCATCGGTATAGTCGGCTATGGCCGAGGCTACATCCTGTTGTGCAAAATAGAGGTTACCCCTATTGTAGTAAGCATAATAGAAACGAGGCGAAAGCTCCAATACGCGAGCAAGGTCGCGGTATATAAGGTCATACTCCACAGCCTCGGGGTTGAGTTGCATCGGCATCCCCACTGTCGGAGAAGCCGACGACTGCGTCGTCGTACCGGCCTGCTGCCTGCGGCGGTATTCCATATTTTTATAACGCACCACGGCACGCTCGAAGTATGCCAGCATGAATTGAGGGCTTTGCTCTATCACGCGGTCGAGGTCGGCCAACGCGCCGGCATAATCCTGTATAAGCATCATGTCTATGGCACGCCCGAAATATGCCAGCGGATCGGGGGTGCTGAGGGTATCTATATGGCGGTCATATCGATTGATAGACAAGAATCGCTCATTGATTTGCGATGTGGTGAGTATCGCCTCGTCGTTGGTAAGCACAAGCCTATATGGGAATGCCTGCAACCCGTTGAGATAGTCGAGCTCATCGGAGAAGAAGTTCGACGGACGCAACTCGTTGGGACGCTCATAATAGGTAAGCACAAACATGGGCTGCATAGATACCCGCACATTGCGGTCCTGCACACGACCTCGCACCTTGCTCTCGTACTTGGGAGCAAAGGCCTCACTCGCATCATTGTCGGCAACCAGAAGGCGGTCGAATTTATTGATATTCTTATCCGACTCGGTACGTTCGGCCTTGGAGGCAGCCTTCTCTACCGCTTCTACGGCGCGCTCGGGGTCTTTCTTGGCCTCTTCCTGCAATGCGTATGCCTTGTTGAAGTCGGCCTCGCCGCCCCGTAAATCGCCCGACTTGCGTTTAGCCTCGGAACGGGCATAGAGGCCGCCTATATAGTCGGGATAGACTTCGAGCACGGCATCATAGTCGGCAATGGCATCGGCATACTGTCCTAAAATATCATAGAGAATGGCTCGGTTGTATCGGGCAAAGTAGTTGTCGGGCTCTTGGGTAAGCACGGCCGTAAAGTCTTCTATGGCCCGGTTGCGGTCTCCCACCTGCATACGCAGCAACCCGCGGTTGTAGTGAGCCATGATATTGCCGGGGGCTATGATAAGCACATAATCATAGTCGGCCATGGCACCGCGCAAATCATCCATATAGTAACGCACCAATGCCCGGTTGATATAGGCAGTGGGCGATTGGGGTTCGAGCCGGACGGCCATATTCATATCTTCCAGCGCCCCGTTATAGTCGGCGTCGTGTTTCATACGTATGTGTGCCCGTATCTGGTATGCCGGCGCCATGTTCTTGTCGTACTCTATCGCCTTATCTACATCGGCGCGGGCCGCTATGGTGTCGCCCCGCATCAGGTTAAACTGGCTGCGTGAGAGGTAGGCCGGAGCATACGACGGATATTGGGCAAAAAGGGCGACATAGGCCGAGTCGGCAGCCGGATAGTTTTCGATTTGCACCTGCGCGATGGCGAGGTTCATAAGCATGGGACGGTCGTGCGGCTCATATTCGAGGCCTTGCTTATAATCGGCAATGGCATCGGCATAATTTTCCATATTCTGGCGGGCTATACCCCTCACCTGGTAGGCATCGACCATATAAGGATTACGGTCGATACAAGCCGTGGCATCGGCCTCGGCACCGCGAAAATCGTCGAGACTGAGCTTTGCCACAGCGCGGTAGAAATAGGGTTCTGCCCAATACGGCTTCGCCTTTATGACCTGATTGAAGTATTGTATGGAGAGTACATAATCTTCGAAATACAGCGCGTTGCGCCCTATATTCATCACCCTGTCGGTATTGATTTGCGCAACTGCCGGGAAAACCGCCATAGCAAAGATAAACAAGAAAATACGATATATGAGACGCCTCATTTCAACCATGAAAGTTATATGGCAACAAAAGTAAGTAAATAATGCGACTTGCCACAGTGCCTCGATGTATTTTTCACTTTTTTTCTTTGTTGCGGCAACTCGCAAATGCCGCGGCAACAAAAGGCCATGCCGATTGTTGTTTCTTTATGATGCAAGAAGCACAAAAGGAGACCGGCGGATTTATAAAAAAAGTAATTTCATGCCACCTCTCATTTATTTGCACTATCTTCGCATAAACTTAAAATTGACATGACAATGAAAAGAAACATTCTCATCGGCACACTTTGTATTGCCGCGTTGCTTGCTGCCACGTCGTGCAAAACGACTCAGAAAGTGCAACAACCCGCTACCCCGACGTCGACACAAAACAACGACACCCGCAAATATAACATGACCGTATTGCCTAATAATCTGCTCAACGGCGAGTGGCTTTTCACAGAGGCTTGCGGGAAACCGGTTGTAGGCGACAAAACAGTGCAAATTACGTTTGACACTGCAACCAGCCGTGTTTTCGGCAATAACGGCTGCAACGTATTCAACGGCTCGCTGATATTGGGCGAAGGCACCGCCCTGTCGTTTGGCGAATGCATCACCACCATGATGGCTTGCCGTCCCGAAGTTACCGACCGCAATGTAATGCAGGCCATAGGTTCTACGACTCACTACGCAGTGGCCAAACAGACGAAAGACGAGTTGAAAATATACCTGCTCAATGAGGAAGGTGCGGTTGTGGCTACCCTTTCACGCCAGTTAAGAGAGTTGCTCAACGGTCACTGGGACATCGTCGAGGTCGACGGCACCGCCATCGATATCGAAGAGATGCCGTCGGTCGTCCTGGACATTGCCGCACAAAAAATCACCGGCAACTCGGGTTGCAACCTCTTGAACGGCAGCATAGAATATGACGCAACGAGTGTAAACAACGGCATAGCGTTTGAAAATATCGCCTCGACACGCCGCATGTGCTCGCCCGAAGCCATGAAGATTGAAAACGGCATATTGGATGCCTTGAACGATGTAGACGCATTCCGCTTTATCGACAACAATCATATAGGTTTGTATCGGATACCAGATAAAAACAACCTGCTTGTATTGCGCCGCAAATAAGGTAACAGAGAAATCATAAAGCAATCGGGGGAGCATCTGCAAATGCTCCCCCGATGTTTTTATACCAACATTCTACTGACCGAATACCGGCTTATTCGATGTCGAGAAAGGCCGGAGCCGGCAAGTGCATGCCAGCCATCGTAAGCCGATTGTCGCGGGCATACTCCATAAGACGACGGCGGGCTTCTACGGCCTTTGCCTTATCCATATCATACTCGGCACAATATTCGGGATGAGGTACCTGCAAAGCTGCCCCGTGCATGATATCGCCGACGACCAGCAGACTGCCTGCCTTAAATGCCGTATGGCCGGGCGTGTGTCCTGCCGCATCGATGGCCAACACTCCTCCGGGAAGGGTATCGCCAAAAGCAAAGAGGTGCAGGCGCTCTTTGTAGGCCTCCATCGTTGCAACCACTTTTGCATTTTGCTCTGCGGGCATCTGCATCCATGCGTCATACTCGGCTTTTGCCACATATACCTCGGCTTGCGGGAATCGTATGCTATCGCCACACATCATACCGCCTATATGGTCGAAGTGCAGGTGGGTAAGGTACAAATAACGCACATCGTCGGGGGTTACGCCTATGGCATGCAGCCGTTCCATGAGTTTTCCATCGGTACCGCCTACACCGGCGTCGAACAGGATATGCTCGCCGTTGGCCTCAACCCAAAACGCACTGACGGTAGAAGGTATGCCTTCTTGCAGGGAAAGCTGCTCGATAAGGGTATCGGGGGCATCGGCAAAGAGAGTGCGAGGCATCAGTTTGTCAGAGCCATTGTCTTGCAGCCATACGGCAGTCACATTATCCAGTTGCAGCGTATCCACTCCCTCTATCGAGGTTGTTTCACCGGTGTTTTTCTCTTCTTGTTGCGAGGTACCACTCTTGCTTACACATGATGTAAAGGTCATAGCCAACATTACAATCGCTCCTGTCGTTTTTACTAACTTGCTATTCATGTCGATAATTAATAATTGAACTTCTCATAAAATATCACTCTATCGTATCTGTCAATGGCCGAAACGCCGCGCTGCGAGAGGCATGCGAAGATTATACTATTATTGCGGCGGCGATATTGCTCAAATGTAGTGATTATATGCGTAGTTTCCAAATGGTTATTACCCCAATACCCCATGATGCGGAATTTTCAGGCCAAAGCGGCATAAAAAAGCAGCACCTTGCATAAGGTGCTGCTTATGATGGTATGTGATGAGGAGGTTATTCCTCGTCGTTCTCTTCTTTCATATTGTGGAATACGTTCTGAACGTCTTCATCTTCTTCGATACGCTCCAAAAGTTTCTCGATAGAGGCACGTTGCTCGGCGTCGAGTTCTTTCACATCATTGGGGATGCGCTCAAACTCTGAGCTGATGATTTCGAAACCGTTGTCTTCGAGGTATTTTTGTATGTCGTTGTATGACTCGAACGAACCGTAGAGTACGATTTCCTCATCGTCGGCTTCTACTTCGTCTACGCCGTAGTCTATCAACTCCAATTCGAGGTCTTCGAGCGAAACGCCCTCCTTGGGTTTGATATGGAATACACTCTTGTGCTCAAACAGGAACGACAACGAACCGGTTGTACCCAACGAACCGCCGGCTTTGTTGAAGTAGCTGCGTATATTGGCTACCGTACGGGTATGGTTGTCGGTGGCTGTCTCTATGACAATGGCTATACCGTGGGGGCCGTATCCTTCGTATACAATCTCCTTGAAGTCGCCGGCATCCTTGTCGGTGGCTTTCTTGATAGCACGCTCTACGTTGTCCTTGGGCATGTTGGCAGCTTTGGCATTCAGCATCAAGGCACGCAAGCGGGGGTTGCCGTTGGGGTCGGGACCGCCGGCTTTTACAGCGATGGTTATCTCCTTTCCTATTTTGGTAAATGTACGGGACATGTTGCCCCAGCGTTTCAGTTTTCTGGCTTTGCGGTATTCAAAAGCTCTTCCCATATTTCTTAGTTTTACTAATTTATATTTTTAATATCGATTCTCTTATTATCGCAATTGGGCTCCCACTTGTTGCTCAAAGGCAGCTATCAGCCGCTTCATAACGACCTCTATCTGCTTATCTGTAAGCGTCTTGTCATCGTCTTGCAGGATAAACGAAACGGCATACGATTTTTTGCCTGCCGGTAGCTTGTCGCCCTCATAGACGTCGAACAGCGATACCTCGCGCAACAATTTACGGTCGGCGGCATGTGCGATACGCTCTATATCGGCAAAAGTTACGGCATTATCTACGAGCAATGCCAAGTCGCGTTTTACCGACTGGTACTTGGGCAACTCGGTATATGTCACCTTATTGCGCATGGCAAGGCGCAACATGTTGTCCCACAACAGCTCGGCATAGAATACATCGGCCTCGATATCGGCCTTTTTGAGCAGCTTGCGGGTTACTATACCTACGTGACCCAGCAGCTTTCCGCCTCGGGTGGTTATCTGCAAGGCGGCCGAGAAAAGGTCGTCCGATATTTGTGTTACGACCATTTCGCTCTGCGAGATGCCCATGCGGGTAAAGATATTCTCCACGTAGGCTTTCAGCTCAAAGATAGTCGACTTCTCATCGGGATGTGCCCAGTTGCCCGAGACCCGGTTACCGGTAAGCCACAAGGCCAAGTGTTTCTCTTCGGAGTATGCTGCCGTAAGGTTCCCGTCGGCCGTTTTATCGGCATCATAGAAGTAGCAACTGCCAAACTCGTAGAAACGCAAGTCGGGACGACGGCGGTTGATGTTGCGGGCTATGCTCTCCAACCCGCCAAACAACATTGTCTGGCGCATGACGCCGAGGTCGCTGCTGAGCGGATTGAGCAGGCGCACAAAGCGGTCGGGCGAGAAGTTGCCGCATCCTTCGTAAAGCGAAGCGGCCGTAAACGAATTGCACATAATCTCGTTGAAG
>UQMR01000042.1 GCA_900542255.1 uncultured Porphyromonadaceae bacterium | reverse complement strand
TCTTCTACGTCAGAAGCGCTTGTTTCAGAGGTTTCTGTAACTTGCTTTTCTGTTTCGAGAGTCTCTTCTGTTTTGCGACGAGCTATGCGAGCTTTGCGTTCGCGCTTGGGTGCTGCGGCCTCCTTATCTTCGGGAGCTTCATCGATTTTTTCAATCTTGCGCTCTTCGATACCCTCGGCCATTGCGTTGCACAGAACATCGAGTATTACTTCGATAGATTTTGAAGCGTCGTCGTTGGCGGGGATTACGAAGTCGATGTTGCGGGGGTCTGAGTTGGTATCTACCATGGCAAATACCGGTATACCCAAACGATTGGCTTCGCGTACGGCGATTTGTTCTTTCATTACGTCAACTACGAAGAGGGCGGCAGGCAGACGGTTGAGGTCGGCAATGCTACCCAAGTTCTTTTCGAGTTTTGCGCGTTGACGGGTGATTTGCAGTTTCTCGCGTTTTGAAAGGTTGTCGAACGTACCGTCCTTGCTCATTTTGTCGATGGTCGTCATTTTCTTCACAGCCTTGCGTATTGTGGGGAAGTTGGTGAGCATACCGCCCGGCCATCTTTCTATTACGTAGGGCATGTTGATGGCAGATGCCTTGTCGGCGATGACTTGTTTGGCTTGTTTTTTCGTGGCTACGAAAAGTACCTTTTTGCCCGATTTTGCGATAGACTTCAATGCGGCAGCAGCCTCGTCTACCTTGGCAATGGTTTTATACAAGTCTATAATGTGGATACCGTTGCGCTCCATGAAGATGTAGGGAGCCATTGCGGGATTCCATTTTCTGGTGAGGTGGCCGAAGTGTACGCCGGCCTCCAAAAGTTGTTCAAATGTTGTTAATGCCATTTTTCTTTATGTTTCGTTTACTTTCTGCTTTTTCAATTGCCGGGTAGTTCTGCTTTGTGCGGTTCAGGCACGTAGCCAAGTCGCGGCAATTTGGATACTAAACGTCTTTTTACTTGTAGATGCAAGCTCACAAATAAGATTAACGTTTGCTGAATTGGAATCTTTTGCGAGCTTTGGGACGTCCCGGTTTCTTGCGCTCTACAACGCGTGAGTCGCGGGTCATGAAGCCTTCGCGTTTCAGTGTCGGTTTGTCTGTGGGGTTCAAGGCTACCAATGCACGGGCAATGGCGAGACGCAAAGCCTCTGCTTGACCTTTATAACCTCCACCGGTAAGATTTACAAGTATATCGTACTTTTCGGCAACACCCAGTGTCGTCAAGGGTTGTTTTACTACATATTGTAGTATCGACGAGGGGAAATAGTGTGTGATGTCACGTTTGTTTATAGTGATAGCACCATTGCCTTCTTTGATGTAAACGCGGGCTATGGCGGCTTTGCGACGGCCTACTACTGCTTTTTCAAGAAGATACATATCTGTTAATTACTTGTAGAGGTTAATATCTATGGTTTTAGGATTTTGGGCGGCTTGGTTGTGCTCCGGTCCGCCATATACGCGAAGGTTACGCAGCAATTGGGCTCCCAGTTTGTTTTTGGGAAGCATACCTTTTACCACGCGAAGAACGAGGCGGTCGGCACCCTTAGCCATCAAATCGGCGGGCGATTTGAAGCGTTGTCCGCCCGGATAGCCGGTGAAATCAATGTATTGGCGATCTGTCCATTTCTTACCTGTCAATACGACTTTGTCTGCATTGATGATGATAACGTTATCACCGCAATCTACGTGAGGTGTGTAGTTGGGTTTGTATTTACCGCGCAAGATTTTGGCAACTTTGGCAGCCAAACGTCCCAGTACCTGCCCCGAGGCATCTACTACTACCCACTCTTTGGTGATGGTTTTCTCGTTGGCTGATACGGTCTTATAACTTAAAGTGTTCACTTCTTAAAGTTTTAATAGTTAATTACTTACTCTTGCTCGTAAGTTGCATTCCCGGCCAAAGGATATGTAACTTGCTCGCTAATAATTGAATTTTGGCTAATAATCGGACTGCAAAGGTATGCTATTTATTCGACAAATCAAATGTTTACCGCAATTTTTATTTTTTGCGGTAGAAATTTTTTCTCTCTTTTCTTGTATGGGAGGGGTGTGTATGTCTGCTTTATAT
Source organism: uncultured Porphyromonadaceae bacterium (assembly GCA_900542255.1). Classification (GTDB taxonomy): domain Bacteria; phylum Bacteroidota; class Bacteroidia; order Bacteroidales; family Barnesiellaceae_A; genus Barnesiella_A; species Barnesiella_A excrementipullorum. The sequence continues at coordinate 17,371 of UQMR01000042.1, read as the reverse complement.
TTGAGAGCGGCATCGGCAGGGGTGTGCCCGGAGATTATGCGATGCGCGGAAGTTCTATTCTGAATGTTGTACCTATGCCCGGGGTAGACTCTTTTACATATATCTCCCCGTCGTGGTATTCTTCTATGATGCGCTTGGCGAGCGTGAGCCCCAGTCCCCAGCCTCTTTTTTTAGTGGTGTAGCCGGGCTTGAAGATGGTGCCAAAGTTTTTCTTGGCGATACCTTTCCCCGTATCGCTTATTTCTATGTATATTTTCTCTTTCTCGGCTTTTGCTGTAATGTTTAGCTTTCCCTTGCCCTCCATGGCATCGACGGCGTTTTTGCATAGATTTTCTATGACCCACTCTATCAGTGGTTTGCATAGCATGGCATGCTCTTTTCCCTCGGGTAGGGCAAGTGTAAATTCTATTTTGCCCGATATGCGGTGGCGCATGTACGAGGCTGTCTCTTCGAGGATTGTGTTTATGTCGGTTTTCTCTTTCTGCGGCATGGAGCCTATCTTTGAGAAGCGGTCGGCAATGGTCGACAGTCGTTTTACGTCCTTTTCTATCTCTTCGGCAATGCTCGGGTCGGTTTCGGGATTCGATTTCAGCAGTTCTATCCATGCCATGAGCGACGAGATGGGGGTGCCAAGCTGGTGGGCTGTCTCTTTCGAGAGGCCTACCCATACTTTGTTTTGTTCGGCACGTTTGACGCTTATCAGCCCGATGTAGGAGATGAGGGCGAAGAGTATCATCACGGCAAGTTGTATATATGGGTAGTACGACAATCGTTTTAGCAGTATCGAGTCGTCGTAGTAGAGGGTTTGTGTTATGCCGTCGCCCAGATCTATGGTTATCGATGTGTCGTTGTTGCGCTTAAAGTCTTCGAGTTTTTGGGCAAGCAGTCGGGTAGTGTCTGAGGTGTTGATGTCTATGTTCAGGTATTGGGCTATCATACCGTTTTCATCGGTTATGATGACCGGTATGGTTGTATTGCTTTGTATGATTTTCAGTATGAGGTCTATATTGGCGTCTGAGGTTTCTGTCGCGAGCTCGCGTGTTGCATCGGCCCATATCTCCATTTTGTTGCGTTCCTCTTGTGCGAGATTCTTTACAAGCTCGTTTGAGATATATAGGAATATGCCCACTAAGATGATTGATACGGCAAAGAAGAGGTATTTGCCTCTTTCGCTATGTTGATAGAAGTTGTGCATGGCTGTTTTGCTTGTTTTTATCAAAACGGAGCGTAACGGTATTTTATTGTATGGGCAAAAAACAGCAAGCCTGCCGTTTCAGCGGCAGGCTTGCTTGCGTTATGACGTTGTGTAACGTTCTTATTAATCGTTAACCGATGCCATGTGGGCGATGAGGTCGAGTACTTTGTTAGAGTAGCCAATCTCGTTGTCGTACCACGATACAACTTTTACGAAGGTGTCTGTAAGAGCGATACCGGCTTTGGCATCGAAGATAGAAGTGCGGGTGTCACCCAAGAAGTCAGATGATACGACAGCATCCTCGGTGTAGCCCAGAATACCTTTCAGTTCGCCTTCCGAAGCCTCTTTCATAGCGGCGCAAATCTCGGCATAGGTAGCGGGTTTGGCCAAGTTTACAGTCAAGTCAACAACAGATACGTCGAGGGTGGGGACACGCATAGACATACCGGTCAGCTTGCCATTCAATGAAGGAATTACTTTACCTACAGCTTTGGCAGCACCTGTCGACGAGGGGATGATGTTGCCCGAAGCGGCACGACCACCACGCCAGTCTTTCATCGAAGGACCGTCTACGGTTTTTTGTGTTGCAGTAGTAGAGTGTACGGTTGTCATCAAACCGTCGGTGATGCCGAACTTGTCGTTCAATACTTTGGCGATGGGAGCCAAGCAGTTGGTTGTACAAGAGGCGTTAGATACGAATTGTGTACCTTTTACGTATGTTTTTTCGTTTACACCGCATACAAACATGGGGGTGTCGTCTTTCGAGGGAGCCGACATAACCACATATTTTGCACCGGCTTCGATGTGAGCTTGTGCTTTTTCTTTTGTCAAGAAAAGACCTGTCGATTCTACAACATATTCTGCACCTACCTCATTCCATTTCAGGTCGGCAGGATTGCGTTCTGCTGTAACGCGGACGCTCTTTCCGTTTACGATAAGTTTGTTGTTTTCTACATCTACATCTATTGTGCCGTCGAATTGACCGTGCATCGTATCATATTTCAGCATGTATGCCAAATAATCTACCGGGCAGAGGTCATTGATGCCTACGATTTCAATATCGTTTCTTTTTTGTGCGGCGCGGAATACGAAGCGTCCGATACGACCGAAACCATTAATACCTACTTTAATCATTGTAATTAAGATTTAGTGTTTATATTAAAATTTGTTTCTCTTCCACTTTTGTTTTGCCTTTGCCAAAAGCCTTTTGCTTGTTGTCAGAGGTGCGGTTTTGTCTGTTTTTGCAAGTTGGCGGGAGGACGGCAACTTGCTTTGTGTCGGGCTGCATGTTGCGGTATGCAACCGCTGCTTTTTATTCGCCGCAAAGGTAGCAATTTCCTGACAAGAAAGGTGTTTGCTTTGTGAAATTTAACGCAATTAGTTTGTTATAAAATCATTATTGCCCTTGATTGCTATCCATGCTTTGCAGTTGGCGCCCTTAGTTCCGGTGCCGGCGTTCCGGTAGGGTGGAAAATGTTCTCTTATAATAGTAAGGAGCCGCGACGATGATGTGTGTCGCGGCTTCTTGTGTGTGGTTGCGTATATTCTTTATAGAGACATTAGCAGTACTCGGCCCAATTGGTCAGCGCCATATCGCCCGAGCGCAGGAATTCGTTGTGGAACCCGAATGCGGCGTGCAGATTGTGGGGTGTGTGTCCGCCTTTCGAGAGTTTCAGATAATCCCACAACAGTTGTCGGTACATGGGGTGTGCGCAGTTTTCTATAATGGCCTCGGCACGTTGGATGGGCGATTTGCCGCGCAAGTCGGCTACACCCTGCTCTGTGGCGAGTATCATTACCGAGTGCTCGCTATGGTCTACGTGCGATACCATGGGTACAATGGCGCTTATCTTGCCGCCTTTTGCTATTGAGGGGCATGCGAATATAGAGAGGTAAGCGTTTCGGGTAAAGTCGCCTGAGCCGCCGATACCGTTCATCATCTTTGTGCCGCACACATGTGTCGAGTTGATATTGCCAAATATGTCGGCTTCCAGTGCGGTATTCATGGTGATAAGCCCTAAGCGGCGCACAACCTCGGGGTTGTTGGTTATTTCGCCCGGACGCAGTATGATGCGGTTGCGGAAATCTTCGATATTGTCGAAGATGCGTGTGAGAACTTCATCGCTTACATAGAGGGCGCAGCTACTTGCAAAACGACATTTGCCCTGGAACATCAGTTCCAAAGCGGCGTCTTGTACCACTTCGGTGTACATCTCGAAAGAGGGAATCTCTTTACTCTCGCCCAATTGCGATAACACGGCATTGGCGATATTGCCTACGCCCGATTGCAGCGGCAGGAATTCTTTGGGTATGAGTCCCTTTTTGAGTTGCGATGCCAGGAAGTCGCACACATTGTGTCCTATTCGGGCTGTCGTTTCGTCTACCGGCGAGAAGGGTTTCACTCCGTCGCGCAGGTCGGTTTCTACGATACCGATGATTTTCTTGGGGTCTACCTTGATGACGGGCGAGCCTATGCGGTCGCTCGGTTTGTAGATGGGTATCTCGCGGCGGTAAGGAGGATCGGCGGGAGTGTATATGTCGTGCATACCCCGCATCTTGTCTGTCTCGTGGTGGTTGCGTTCTATGATTATTTTGTCGGCAAGGTCACATACGGTGGGTGCCATACCTACGCCAGCTCCCAGGAGAATCTCGCCGTCGTCGGTTATCTCGGCGGCCTCGATGATACCGATGTTGATTTTGCCTAAGAAACCGTAGCGCAGTGATTGTGACAAGTGCGACAGATGTACATCGAAATAGTCCATTTCGTTCTTGTTTATTCTGTCGCGAGAGTCTTTGTGCGATTGGTAGGGTGTGCGTCCTTTGATGGCGTTTGCCCGGCTCAGGTAGCCGTCTATGTAATCATTGGTAGAGGCTCCGGTGTAAACTCCTACTTTGAAAGGGCGTCCGGCAGCATGTTCTTCTTCTGCTCTTTTGGCTAAGGCAATCGTGACGGCTTTGGGCGTACCGGCAGCGGTAAAGCCACCGAAGCCGATATTGTCGCCATTTTGGATGTACGAAGCAGCTTCTTCGGCTGAAATAATTCTATAAGCCATGGTGTTTTAAGATAAAATTAGGTTATTCGTAACGTTCTTACTTGTTTTAATATTTTCGGTTTAGGATTTCTGATGCTATAAATGCTTCTCGCCAGTTGATGGACTTGTGTCCGAGGGTGTGTTTTTCGCTATCTGTATCGGCAGGCCGTGCTATTCTCTTTTTCGGCGGAGCCTGTTCGGTCGAGAAGTGTTTGTTTTCTGTTTTGGGGGATGCCGGTACCGGCGGGGCCGCTGTTTGTAGGAGTGAGGCCGGCGCGGGGGCTGCGGAGATTTCCGGCATTTGCGGCTTCTGGGGCTTGGAGGGCGGTAGGGGCTTCCTTTCGCGTAATGCCTTGAATATCTCATCGAGCGTATATTCCTCGCGTGGCATTACCGTCTCTTGTGGCAGGGTGGCAGAAGGATATTCTTCTCCATGACTTGTTACAGGATTCTCCTGCGACGCGGTCTCTTGCTGTTGCCGACGGCGTCGTTCTATCTCTTCGGCTTGTTTTTTTGCCTTGCGTTGGCTCAGATAGCTTATCAGGCCCACAAAACCGATAACAATATAAAACAGGATATCCTGTAAATCCATCTTTATTTGTATTTTTGTGCCCAAATATACGTGTTTATCGAGAGAAAAACAACTCCTAAAAGTATAATAATGAGGAAAGGGCGGTTTCACAACCACCCTTCTCTAAATTAACCTAAACCTTAACTATGAAAAAATTTATGTATTGTTACTGCAAATTAAAATAAAACAATTTGTATTTGCAACAAATTACATGAAAATTTATGGTAGAGGATGCGTTTATTTTTCTGGTAAATAAAATTTGAATAAACGAAAAAGCTCATGAATAGCTCAGAGAATTTATCTCCCCGCGATAAAAAAGTTTCGGGCAACAAAAAACTTTTTATAGAAACATACGGCTGCCAGATGAATGTTGCCGATAGTGAAGTGGTAGCTGCAATCATGCAGATGCAAGGTTATACGCTTTGCGACAAGATTGACGATGCAGATGCTGTATTTGTCAACACTTGCTCTATCCGGGACAATGCCGAACAGAAGATTTTGTCGCGTCTTGCTTTTTTCCGTTCGCTCAAACGTAGCAAGCCGCATTTTATTGTAGGTGTCTTGGGCTGTATGGCCGAGCGGGTGCAGCAGGCATTGGTAGAAAACGAAGGTGTCGACCTCGTGGCCGGCCCCGATGCCTATCTCGACCTTCCGGCTTTGGTGGCTGCCGTAGAACAAGGCAACCCGGCTGTCAACGTGCAACTCTCTACTACCGAGACCTATCGCGATATTATCCCCTCCCGTGTAGGGCATAACAGGGTATCGGGTTTTATCTCTATCATGCGGGGCTGCAACAACTTTTGTTCCTATTGTATAGTTCCTTATACACGGGGACGTGAGCGCAGCCGTGAGCCGCAGAGTATTCTTAACGAATTGGCCGACCTGAAAATGCGTGGTTTTAAGGAAGCCGTTTTACTGGGACAGAATGTCAATTCGTATTGCTATGTATCGCCCGAGGGTGAAACGACCGACTTTCCTGCATTGCTGCGTCTTGTAGCCGAAGCTGCGGGTGATGGCATGCGTATCCGTTTTACGACATCGCATCCCAAAGATATGAGCGATGACATTTTGCATGTCGTGGCAGCTTATCCGGCTTTGTGTCATCATATACATTTGCCGGTACAGTCGGGTAATAACCGTATCTTGCAACTGATGAACCGTCGTTATACGCGTGAGTGGTATCTGGGCCGGGTAGAGGCGATACGTCGCATTATTCCCGACTGCGGTATTACTACTGATTTGTTCTGCGGCTTCCACTCCGAAACGGAGAGCGAGTTCCAGGATACATTGAGCCTGATGCGCGAGGTGGGTTATGATGCCGCTTTCCTTTTCAAATACTCTGAGCGACCGGGAACGTTCGCGGCCCGTAACATGCCCGATGATGTTCCTGAGGAGGTGAAGATAGAGCGTTTGCAACGAATGATAGAGTTGCAGAACGAGCTCTCGGCCGAGAGCAACCGCCGTGATATAGGAAAGAGTTTCGAGGTGCTGGTCGAGGGATTCTCGAAGCGTTCGCGCGAGCAGTTGTGCGGGCGTACCTCACAAAATAAGACTGTGGTCTTTCCGCGGGGCGACTACCGGGTGGGTGACCGGGTGACGGTTGTCATAGATGATGCCTCGTCGGCTACTCTGTTGGGGCATACAGTATAGCGTGGTTGTGTTTGGCGCAACGGCAAAGATTCCTGTTGTATTTGTCAAGGGCAGAATATGATTATGAAACAGACCGCCCGGCCTATATCTCCTGTTGAGCGTCCGCCGCTGTGGACTGCCAATTTCCGTGCCGTTACCATCGGGAATTTTTTGCTCTTTTTTTCGTTCTATCTGCTTCTTCCTATTTTGCCGATGTATGTTGCCGAGGCGTTTGATGCCGACAAATCGGTGACAGGTATGGTACTGGCCTCTTATACGGTGATGGCATTGCTGGTGCGTCCGGCCAGTGGCTTTCTGGTCGATACGTTTCCGCGAAAGCGTATGCTGCTCATCTGTTACACCATTTTCATGCTATATTTTTGCGGATATCTGCTTGCCGGCACATTGTTGCTTTTTGCTCTTATCCGGGCTACGCATGGTTTGGCCTTCGGGCTGGTGACGGTATCGAACAGTACGATGGCGATAGATATTATGCCGTCGGTGCGTCGGGGAGAAGGGATAGGTTATTACGGTGTGAGCAATAATCTGGCCATGGCGATAGGTCCTTCTCTCTCGCTTTATATATATGATACGCTGCATAATTTCGATTATATTTTTCTCCTGTCGATACTCTCCTCTTTCTTGGGACTGTGTAGTGTAGCTACTATCAAGGCGCCCCGTCGTGATGTATCGGCTGTGCCATCGAAAGTATCCCTTGACCGTTTTATTCTGCTCAATGCTCTTCCCGAAACGTTGCCTGTCATCTTGTTCTCTTTTAGTTATGGTATGCTGTCGACCTATCTGGCTATTTATGGCCGTGAGGAGATTGGTGCTGCGGCAAATTCGGCGCTCTTCTTTGTCATCATGGCAATCGGATTGATATCATCTCGTCTGGCTGCCGGGCGGATGCTCGACCACGGTTATATTGTAAAGAGCATTTTCTGGGGTATGGTATGTTGTCTTTTGGGGTACGCTGTATTCATAGAGCTTACGCTCCCGGTCGGGTATTATACGGCTGCCTTTATACTGGGCATAGGTTATGGTACGATATGCTCGGCATTTCAGGCCATGTTTATCAGTATGGCTCCCAATAGTCGCCGGGGTACGGCCAATTCCTCTTATCTTACCTCGTGGGACTTGGGGGTGGGCCTAGGTGTTTTTATAGGAGGACACATTGCTGAGGTTTCGAGTTACGGGACGGCATATCGCTGGGCCTGGGTAGTAAGTCTGATGGGATTGTTTCTGTTTGCATTTGTTGTGCGCAAGCACTATGCCCAGAACAAGTTGGAATAGGAAAGATGGAGTTGCAGAGGTATATAGAAACGTGTATAGTTCCCCGTTATGCCGCTTTCGACAAGGCGCATGGGATAGACCACGCTAGGGCAGTAATCAACCGTTCTCTTTTTTACGCAGGCCGCTATGGTGCCGATGCCCGCATGGCTTATGTCATTGCGGCATATCACGACTTGGGGTTGTGCGAAGGAAGGGAGAATCATCATATTGTCTCTGGAAATATATTGGCAGGAGACATGGAGTTGAAAAGATGGTTTGACGAGGTGCAAATTGAGATGATGCGTCAGGCGGTGGAAGATCATAGGGCCTCGGCGGGGTGTGAGCCTCGTACCTTGTATGGAAAGATTGTCGCAGAGGCCGACCGCCTGATAGAGCCGGAGACCGTGCTGCGTCGTACCGTTCAATATGGCCTGCAACATTATCCCCGCAATAGTAGGGAGCAGCATTATGAGCGTTTTAGACAGCATATTGCCCGGAAGTATGGTGAGCAGGGATATCTGAAACTGTGGCTGCCCGACTCGGGCAATGAGGTTGGCCTGGCCGCATTGCGCCGGTTGCTGCGTGACGAGGAGGCTTTGCGGGCCCGTTTTGAGTCTCTTTATGATGAGGAGCGTGACTGCTGACGTACCTTCGTTTGAGTTTTGCAGAGAGCTTGCGCTGTGTGTATGGTAGGGGCGGGAAAATAACTGCGTGTGCGGCTTCGCGGGGCTGGCAGGTGTATGTTTGCTTCTATTGTGGCGGCTGTATGGATTCGAATATAGTTTCAGGTGTAGCTTCGTATGAGTGGCAGGTTGTTGTGTAATCGTATTTGATGTATCTTTGTAGAGAATGTAATCATCTGAATAATGAAAGAGACAAGAAGTGCCGGCGGCACGCATAATGTGATTGTCGGCGAAACGACGATTGTGGGCAAGGTAATTGCGAGTCAGGATATTCGTATCGATGGAGAGCTGGAAGGCCGCTTGGAGTGTCAGGGCCGAGTGATTGTGGGTGCGAATGGCCGGATAAAGGGCGATGTAATTGCCGGTAGTGCCGATATTGCCGGTCGCGTCATTGGTAATGTGGCTGTGTCGGGAACATTGACATTGAAGGCTTCCGCCCGTCTCGATGGTGACGTGTTTGCACGCCGTCTTTCTATTGAACCGACAGCCTCGTTAAATGGCAAATGTATTATGGCCGATGATTCTGATGTTTAGTTGATATGGGGAGGATCGCTCGCTCCACTCTGTGTCTGGTATTTGTAGTAAAAGAGAAGCGCAACCTCATGGTTGCGCTTTTCTTTTATCGTATTGTTTGTAAATCTCTTATTTTGCAAATTTGATAGTAGCCGCACGGTCAAGAACATAGTTGAACTTGTTGAGCGGGTTGGTATCAACTGTTGTAGAGAGTTGGTCGGGATTTACACCATAGTTAACAAGCAGTTTGTAAACGGCTTTTGCACGAGCCTCACGAAGTCTTGCATTGATTTCGGGAGTACCTGTTTGGCTATCGGCGTAACCGGTGATAACATATTTTTGATCGGGGTTCTCTTTCATCGATTGAGCCAAAGCACGGAGTACTTGACGGTCGCCCGAGCGAACTGTAGATTGGTTGATAGAGAAGTAAACCGTTACAGCGGGATCTTCTTCAACAACTTGGGTTACAGGAGTCTGGCAGTCTGCCAATTGTTGCTCGAGGTCTTTGATGCGTTTGTTGGCATCGCGCAATTGAGCTACGAGAGCATCGCCTTCGGCATCGCTGTATTTGCATACGGTGGGTTCAACAACGGGAATAACGGGTGCTGTCCAGTCGCGTTTTCTGAATTTGTATGCGAAACCGATGTTGGCAGAAGCGTTGAGGTTGTGCCAGTTTTGAACGGCGCGACCTTCGCGACAGAGACCGCTGTCGTATTTGCTTAATTTGAACTCGATGTTGATGTCAACTTGTTTGCTAACGTGGAAGCTGTTGATCAAACCTCCGCGGAGCTCTACGTTCCACATTCCGTCAGAGATGCTGCTGCCGTCAGCCCAGCCGTAACCATAGCCGAAACCTCCGTAGATAACGAGCGAGTAAACGCGTGTGGGGCTATAACCGCCAAAGAGGTTTACGAGGTCAACCATACCGTCTACGTGGGGACGGAGGCCGTGCAGTTTTTGTTTGTGCAGGTCATTGGAACCGTCGATAAGAGCCTCTTGCCAGCCGAAAGCCGAACCAGAGAGAGCGGCTCCGTTGGCAGACATATAATCCAAACCGATACGGGTACCGAATACGGGAGTCCACCATTTTCCGAAGTTCAACGAAGCATTCGGAGCTATGCGGTTGGTAAATTCAAGGTTGTTGTCATACGGGCTCATGAATACGCTGGCACCACCATCTATCGAGATGTACCAATTGTCCCAAAAGCCATTCAACAACAAACCTTGCGATTCGTCGGTCGTGGTTTTCTCTTCGGTAGTAGCACCCATGGCGACCGGAGCCATAAATAATGCAAGAAGCATTGCTACTGTAGAAATTTTTTTCATAATCACAATATCAAATTAGTTTAACAGTGAATCATCTTTGTAGGAATGTTCTTGAAAAGGAATATTCCATGCCAATTTCACGCTTCAAAGATAGAGCATTTAATTTAAATATCCAAACTAAAACAGTAAAAACTATAATAATACGTAAAATTCAACTTTTATAGGTTTTTTTATCAGATATTTAAAGAAGACTCGGCTCTCTTTCAGGTTTGGCTGTTAGTAACAAGTGAATTTTATTATTTGTCGAGGTACGCTTTTATTTCGGAAGCTACTTGTTCGGGGGTAAATCCGAATTTTTCGTCCAATACTTTATATGGGGCCGATGCTCCGAAGTGGTCGAGTCCGTGTATCATACCTTCATCTCCTACAATGGAGCGGAGGGTAGACGGGAGTCCTGCCGTCAGTCCGTAAACGGGGAGATGCTTGGGGACGACACTTTCGCGGTATTCTTTTGACTGTTGCGCAAAGAGTCCTAATGAGGGGGCCGAGACAATCTGACACCCGATACCGTCATTCCGTAATATGTTGGCGGCTTCGACAAGTGTGGCGACCTCCGACCCATTTGCTACCAATACAATGTCGGGGTTGTTATCTTTTTGTATGATATATGCGCCCTGGGCTGCCTGGGAGGCATCGGCAAGGCGATTGCCAGTTGCAGAAGGAATATCCTTGACGTCTTGCCGCGACAGTATCAGCGCAGTCGGGGTGTCGGTATTTTCGAGAGCAAGTTGCCAGGCTACTGCGGTTTCGGCGCTATCGCACGGGCGTAAAACGAGCATGCTATCTTTCCCCTGATGGTTTTTGAGTTGTTCCATGAGCCGTATTTGGGCTTCTTGTTCTACCGGTTCATGGGTAGGCCCGTCTTCACCTACTCTGAAAGCGTCGTGTGTCCATATGTATTTGGCCGGAAGCTGCATGAGAGCTGCCATACGTACGGCCGGTTTCATATAGTCGGAGAATACGAAGAATGTTCCGCAAGCCGCTGTAATTCCACCGTGTAACAACATTCCGTTGATTACAGCCGTCATTGTCAACTCCGAGACGCCTGCTTGGAGGAATGCTCCTGTAAAGTCGCCGGGGGTGAATGCGTGGGTCTCTTTCAGGAAACCGTCGGTTTTATCGCTGTTGGCAAGGTCGGCCGAAGAAACAATCATGTTCTTTATATGTTTTGCCAAATAGGACAAGATGGTTCCCGAGGCATTGCGAGTTGCCATGTTGGGCTTGAAGACAATCTCGTTGAGGTCGATTGGGGGGATTTTGCCCGAGAGGAATTGATTCAGCTCGGCGGCCAGTGCCGGATTCTGGGCTTCCCATTCGGCTTGTTCCTTTTTTCTGCGGGCGACGATTTGTCTCAACTCTTTTTTGCGCTCCTCATAGAGTGCGACAGTCTCCGGGAAGAGGCAGAATGGTGCTGCCGGGTTACCTCCCAGATTGGTGATTGTCTTTTCAAAGGAAGCTCCCGCCTTGCTGATGGGTTGTCCGTGAGTAGAGCATTGGCTTTCAAAGTTCTTCCCGTCGGGGGTCAGACAGCCTTTGCCCATGATGGTATGCCCTATGATAAGGGTGGGACGCTCTTTTTCTTGTTGCGCTTCTTCTATGGCTTTGCATATTGCCTGTGCGTCTGTGCCGTCTATCTCTATGACGTTCCAGTTCCATGCTCTATATTTGGCAGCGGTATCTTCGTCGGTGACAGCCTCGGTACCGGTAGAGAGTTGTATTTTGTTGCTGTCATAGAACATGATGAGGTTATGCAGTTTCAGGAAGCCGGCCAATCGTCCTGCTCCTTGCGAAATCTCTTCTTGTATGCCTCCGTCAGAGATGAATGCGTAGGTTTTGTGGGCAAGCCATTCGCCGAAACGGCTTGCGAGGAAACGTTCTGCGATGGCAGCTCCCACGGCCATTGTGTGACCTTGGCCGAGAGGGCCCGATGTGTTCTCGATACCGCGAGCTACGTCAACCTCGGGGTGTCCCGGTGTGACGCTTCCCCATTGGCGGAATTCTTGCAGCTCCTCCATCGTGTATTTGCCCGCGCATGCCAATGCGCCATACAGCATAGGCGACATGTGCCCCGGGTCGAGGAAGAAACGGTCTCTGTTGGCCCATGATGCATCGTCGGGGTCATATACCAGATATTTGGCATAGAGGACGTTTGTAAAATCGGCGCCGCCCATGGCACCTCCCGGGTGTCCCGATTTGGCTTTTTCTACCATGGCCGCAGCGAGAATTCTTATGTTGTCGGCTGCCTTGTTCAGGTTTTTTGTCGTTTCCATATATAAAGGTATATTATGTAACAGGTTACTGTCGCAAAAGTAATATAATTGCTTTTACATTCTGTATCTTGAGAATAATATTTTTATGTTATCCTTTACACTTGTTGAACAATCGGGAAATACCGCGTAGAATTTCGCCTACCCATAGTATGACCGATGTGGCGAGTATGATCTGCCACCAATCTGTGATGGACAAGGGGGTTACGCTGAACAACTCTCCGCCGAAAGTTACGATGATGAATTGTCCTATGACAATGAGCAATCCTACACCAATGAATCCCGGGCTTTTCAGCAGGGAGGCAAATGCCGATTTGCCTGTCGCAAAGGCCTTGGCATTGAACATATTCCAGAACTGGATAAGCACGAATATAGTGAAGAATACCGATAGCTCGTATGGGCTGAGTCCGTTTCCGGCATCGAAGTTGAAATAGTAACTAAACAGTCGGGTTATATCTATCTGCGATATGGCTGTTATGTCGGTGTGCTTGAAGTATTGCAGCAGGCCGAACAGTAATATGACAAACAAGGCTCCTGTGCCTACAATCATGCGGCCCATGGCCGGTGTAATGATGTGGGCGTTGAGTTTGCGCGGTTTTTCCAGCATGACTTTGCTGTCCGGCGGGAGCGATGCCAATGCCAGGGCGGCAAAGGTGTCCATGATGAGGTTTACCCAAAGCATTTGTGTCACGGTAAGCGGCGATTCGGTGCCGAGTACTGCGCCCAATAAGACGATAAGACATGCCACCACGTTGATGGTCATCTGGAATACGATAAACCGTTGTATGTTGCGGTATAGCGACCTGCCCCACAATACGGCTTTGTTGATACTCGTAAACGAGTTGTCAAGGATGGTGATGGCGCTTGCCTCTTTGGCAACCGTTGTGCCGTCGCCCATAGAGAGTCCTACTTGTGCAGCGTTTAGGGCGGGAGCATCGTTGGTACCATCGCCTGTAACGGCTACTACCTTGCCATTGCGTTGCAATGCCTTCACCAGCCGTTCCTTGTCGAGGGGGCGGGCCCGGGCTATGATTTTCAGCTCATTTACTCTATCGGTAAGCTCTTCGTCGCTCATGGCGGCTACTTTTTCGCCTGTTGTAATGTTGTTGTCGGTATCTTCGGGTTTCCACAAGCCTATCTGGCGGCCTATCTCGCGGGCAGTGGCTTGTGTGTCGCCTGTGATTATTTTTATATCGATGCCGGCATTAAGGCATGATTTTATGGCTCTGGGAACATCGGGGCGTACGGGGTCGGCAATGGCCGTGATGCCCAAGAGGGTGAGTCGGATGTCGTCTCGCAAGCGGGAGTCGGCAATGCAACTTGCTGCCGACGGCAGTTCGGCATAAGCGAGGGCAAGAGTCCGCAGGGCTTTGTTCTGGAATTCGAGTAATTTCTCCTCTATCCCTTTGCGAGCGTCGGTCAACGGCACGCATCCCTCGGGAGTGAGTATGGTGTCGCAGTGTTGCAACAAGATTTCGGGGGCACCTTTTACGTAGAGGATTCGTTTATTCAACGTAGGCGACACGATGACGGTGGCCATGTATTTGCGTTCGGTCGAGAAAGATAATTGCTCTACAATAGGAATCTCCTCTCTCAGATTGCGGTAGTGGGTGTTTTGTTTGGCAAGCCATAGCAGCAGCGCTCCTTCTGTGGGGTTTCCTACTACGTGCGAGCGGCCTTGTGCATCGGTATTGAGATTGGCCGTGGTGTTGAGAGCGATGCTTTCGCATATCAGGGCGTCGACTTCTTTGTTTTTACCGAGAGTCTGTTCGGGAAGGGCAAAGAAGAGGGTCTGCTCTATTTGCATCTGGTTTTGGGTTAGGGTGCCGGTTTTGTCGGTGCAGATGACCGATGTGGCTCCCATCGTTTCGCAGGCGTGCATTTTCCTTACCAGGTTGTTGGCTGCAAGCATCCGTTTCATGCTCATGGCAAGGCTCAATGTTACACTCATGGGGAGGCCTTCGGGTACGGCAACAACGATGATGGTGACAGCTATCATAACGGTGTTGAGGATATACTGTCCTATGCTGAGCCAGTCGCTGGGATGGTTGCCGGTGAAGAATGTGATAAAACGGAATATCAGAATGAGTGCGGCAATCGTGTAACTGATGATGGTGACCGTGTGTGCGAGTTTGTTCAGTTGTATGTTCAAGGGGGTCTCTACGTCATTTTCGATTTGGGCTCCCTGGTACACTTTGCCATATTCTGTGGTATCGCCCACCTCTGTAACTTCCATGATGCCGTTACCCTCTAAGACGGTACAGCCGTTCAGTACACGGTTGCTGGGGTAGGTGGCTCTCGGGTCGTTTTTCTCGGGGTCGGCATATTTGTTTGCCATAGGTTCGCCGGTGAGGCTCGACTCGTTTACTTGCAGCGATACCGATTCCAACAAGGTGCCGTCGGCAGGTATCTCGTCGCCGGTATTGAGCAAGATAATGTCGCCTACTACAACGTCGCGCTTTGGTATTTCGACAACTTGTCCGTTGCGAGCTACTTTGACGGGGTTTTCGTCGCCGATTTGGTTGAGTATGTCGAATTTGCGGTTGGCGCTCACTTCAAAGGCAAAACCAATTCCTGTGGCGAGGACAATGGCTACCAGTATGCCTATGGGTTCAAAAAATGCGTTGCTTCCCTCTTCTCCCGAATATACCTGGTATGCCGAGACAGCTACCGACAACAGCAGGGCGATAAGTAAGATACGGATGATGGGGTCGCGCAGTTTCTCTAAGAATTGTTTCCAAAGGGGTGTTTTGGCCGGAGGAGTCAGTTCGTTTGTTCCGTGTTTTTCCCGACTTTCAAGGACTTGTGAATCTGTGAGCCCTTTCTCTATAAAATTTCCCATACT
The DNA here is from genome assembly GCA_900542255.1 of uncultured Porphyromonadaceae bacterium. Taxonomy (GTDB): domain Bacteria; phylum Bacteroidota; class Bacteroidia; order Bacteroidales; family Barnesiellaceae_A; genus Barnesiella_A; species Barnesiella_A excrementipullorum. The sequence goes on along the minus strand of UQMR01000042.1, from coordinate 2,038 downwards.
AATACATGATTAAATTTTGCGCAAAATTATTTCTATTAAACGAATACCCCTCTCTGTTTGCCATATTGCAGATATTGCAAATGGGTGATTTTAATATTTTTTTGCAAAAAATGTACTCTATGCAGGCATGCCACGAGCCTCTTGGCATACATTGTCGCTTGTTGGGATGCATGCGATACGGCCTGTCAGCGGAAGAATGCGATGGTCAGCATCTCGGGCTGTTGTGCTTTTGCAAAGTAGATGCCTTGTATCTGGGGGGACGGGAGATTGATTTTGTAGGCGTATTGTCCTTTCTGGTTGACGGGGTAGTAATATTCGGGATTTTTAAGTTTTGAGATGCGGGTAAATGCTTTTTTGATGAAGCCGATATGCGAAATCCTTTTGCCTATGTCGCGCAGATTTACGATAACGTCGGGTTCGTTGCCGCTCGACAGGTTGTTGTCCAACCGTTGGTTATATTTCCCTTTGGCAAAGTATTTATATAAGGTGACAACCTCCCGTCCAAGGTTGTCCTCGGCTGTCATAGATGCGAATGCTTCGTTGGAGATGCCTGTGCCGGCGTGCAATAGGAAGAGGGTAAACAGGGTTTTACGCTCGGCTCCTGTTATTTCCACCCGGCTGTTGTCTATCTCGGGCAGGTAGAAGTTGTCGTCGATGAGTAGCAGGCGGCTGTTGGTTTTGGTTTGCTCGCTGAGCATTGTGAAGAGGGTGCGGTAGCATCCTTCGTACGGGATGGTGCTGAACGGGGGTGCCAGGAGCAGATTTTTGACAAGCAAGAAGATGTCTTGCATGGGAGACTCGGATGCCTCTATGCAAATAAAGTTGCTTTTATTGTTATCGCCGGTGTTTTCTTCCTGTATTTTAAGTAAATAGAAGGCTTTGAACTTGAATGCGTCTGTTTTCTCTCCCATCTGTCTGTGCAGATAGGCGCAAAAGTCGGAGGTGTGGCAATGGCGTAGAAACGCTGTGGCCTGCGAGTCTGCCGAGGGTGTAAAAGTGGGAAACAGGAGCCGGGTTGTATCTTCGATAAAGGGGTTGATAGAGGTATATTGCCGAATGAAGTGCGGGAAAAAGAAGAAGTCAATCTTCGAGTCGCTCAGCCATTGTCGCAAAAAGTCGTAGTTCTCTTCTATTTGCTTGCATATACCGGGACAGTTCTCTTGTTCGAGATAAACCAGCTGGCGGTCATATCGGTCGATTTTGTCGGAATCGACCGATATGAGTTGTGTGCGGTTGCGTGTCTCCTCTCCGAGTGTTAGCCGGATAGAGGCGAGAATAATGCGCTCGTTGATGTCTATATCGTTATCGATAGAGGCAGCTTGTTCTACCCACGAAATGATTTCGTGACGGCTTTCGGCGTCGAGCGATTGTAGTTGTGCAACGGCTTCGGCCAATGAGATGTTGTGTACATCCTGTAAATCGTCGGGCGACAGGCCTCTTTGCCGGGCAAAATCTTCTATCCACTCAATCTCGTCGCGATGTATCTTTTTATCGACTTTGATGAGGTCGATAATCAGTTTGAGTGCATATTTGACGTATTGTCCGTTCATGACGGATTGATAATCAGCATAGCCTCCTCGGGAGTTACCATCTGTTGCTCTCCTGTTGTCATGTTTTTGAGGTTGATTTTCCCCGAGGATATCTCGTTTTCACCAATCAGTATGACGAACGGGATGCGGCGTGTATCGGCATACCCCATTTGTTTCTTCATTTTGGCGGGCTCGGGATATACTTCGGCGCGAATCCCGTTTGCTCTGAAAAGCGTTGCTATACGCAGGCATTCATCGCTTTCGGCTTCGCCGAAGTTGGCAAACAAGACTTGGGTAGAGTGTAACGATTCGGCTGGGTACAGGTCGAGTTGGTTCAGTACATCGAAGATGCGGTCGGCTCCGAAAGAGATGCCTACTCCCGATATGCCGGGCATGCCGAATACACCTGTCAGGTTGTCGTAGCGGCCGCCGCCTGTGATACTTCCTATTTGCACATCGAGGGCCTTTACCTCTACGATGGCGCCGGTATAATAGTTCAAGCCGCGGGC
>UQMR01000041.1 GCA_900542255.1 uncultured Porphyromonadaceae bacterium | reverse complement strand
CAACTGGCCGCCAACGCCGAGAGAGCCTCTATCAAATACAAACAGGTAGAATTTATGAGCGAACACCTGGGCGAGGAGTACGACGGCGTTATCTCGGGCGTTACCGAATGGGGCTTCTACGTAGAGATAAACGAAAACAAGTGCGAGGGGTTGGTTCCCATACGCGACCTCGAAGACGACTACTACGAGTTCGACGAGAAGAACTACTGCCTTGTAGGACGGCGCAAACATCGCATATACCGCTTAGGCGATGCCGTACGCATACAAATTGCCCAAGCCAACTTAGAAAGGAAACAGCTCGACTTTGCGCTCGTAGAGCCGTAGACCAATCCCATACAACACCCAACCCATCACATATATGCCACGACAGAGTCTGCAACAGCAACAAAAATTACAGCAAAAGCTATCGCCCCAACAGATACAACTCATGCGGCTGCTCGAACTCAATGAGCTCGAAATGGAAGAACGCGTCAAACAAGAGATTGTAGATAATCCGGCCCTCGAAGAGGGAGCCGAATATCCCGATAGCGACCCGGCCATTGCCGACATCAATGTCGACGAAGAGGGCAAACCTACCGAAACCCCCGAACAGCTGTCGCTGGGCGATTATTATAACGAGGACGAGATACCCGATTACCGGCTGGGTACCAACAACTACTCACCCGACGACAAGCAAGAGAACATACCCATAGGGACAAGCTCCTCTTTCCACGATTTTCTCGACGAGCAACTGGGTATGCGCCCCCTCGACGAGACCGAACATAAAATCGCCGAGTACATCATAGGCAACATCGACGACAACGGATACCTGCAACGCCCGCTTGCCGCCATCTCGGACGACCTTATCTTTCAGGCCGGCATAGACGTATCTCCCGAGAAGATAAACGATATCCTGCAAATCATACAAGACTTCGAGCCTGCGGGTGTGGGAGCATCCAACCTGCAAGAGTGCCTCCTGCTGCAATTGGAACGCCGTAGCGGAACGCCCTCCAACATGCTGGCATACCGCATCATCAACGAGATGTTCGACACGTTCTCCAAGAAGCACTACGACAAAATCATCAAGCAGCTGAATATCAGCGAAGAGGAGCTCAAAGCCGCCCTACGCGAGATAAGCACTCTCTCGCCCAAGCCCGGCAGTGCGTGGAACGGCGGAGCCGCCGACTCGCCCGGCGAACACATCACGCCCGACTTTGAAGTCTATGAGCAGGACGGCGAATTGGTGGTAAACCTCCTCTCGGGCAATCTGCCCGAGCTCACCGTAAGCCGCCGCTACAAAGAGATGTTTGACGACTACAACGCCAACAAAAACAATCGCACCCGCGAGCGCCGCAATGCCCTGCTCTTCGTAAAACAAAAATTAGATGCCGCACAATGGTTTGTAAGCGCTGTAAAACAACGGCAGAAGACTCTCCTCGACACCATGATTGTCATAGCCGACTTGCAGCACGACTTCTTCCTCACGGGCAACGAGCGCGACCTGCGCCCCATGGTTCTGCGCGACGTCGCCGAACGCACCGGATACGACATCTCTACCATCTCGCGGGCCACCAGCAGCAAATATGTGCAAACGCCTTTCGGGATATACTCATTGAAATACTTCTTCTCGGAAGGAATACAAAACGATGCCGGCGACGAAGTGTCAACCCGCGAAATAAAAAATATCCTGCAATCGTGTATCGACGAGGAGAACAAAAGCAATCCTCTCTCCGACGACAAACTTTGCGAGATGCTCAAAGAAAAGGGCTATCCCATAGCACGCCGCACCATTGCCAAGTATCGCGAGCAACTGGGCATACCTGTGGCACGGCTCAGGAAAAAGTTATAGAAGTTATAAACATTATAAACACAATTACATTCGCCTCCTTATATATCGCAAGGGAGGCGAATGCTTTCTTCCCCCTCTCAACACATCCACAAACAGCTTTCTCAACGCCACAAGCTCCATCTGTACAATACGGAAACACGCAGACAAAGGCAATATACGATAATCTTTTTCCGTTTTCAATATTGATTTTTTGCATAATATCGCCGTAATTTGCACAATCAATATCCCGCAATCGTTATTAAGCGAAATATTTTCGTATCTTTGCCTCATCGCAAAGGCGATAACATATTATAACGAAAGTGTTTCGCTATATTCTTGGTCTGGAAATCCGGAAAATTTCAAACGACACCAAAGAATAGCAATAACACTCAACTTGTGTAGCCATATATTGTTCTGATATATAGCGTACAAGTGCGGGGTATTGTTTATTTAGGTGTCGGGCTTATCCGGAGCCTCCAGACTGAATAAACGAACAACTCTGCACTTTCTTTTTGTATTTGCGCATAGGAGTTGGGCGCACATAAAACATATCTATTTTATGAAAAAATTAACATGGACGCTTACGGGTATCATTCTACTCGCATGCGCCTCTACTGCCTCTGCTCAAAAGAAAGTAGAACGGGTGGTAGAAATCTCTACGGCACAGGCTCGCAATATCGAGCCACAGTCGTCGGTCATTGTAGCTCCTCAGGTGGCCGAGCTGAATGTCAGCACCCAAAAGGCTTCGGGCCGTTACAGTTATTCGCACGACGGGACGGTCGACTTGTCGAATGCCCGGGCAAAAGCTCTCTCCGATTTCCAAAAAGAGAACAAAGCCGACGTTATTATTGGTGCCCTTATAGACACCCGCATGAATGCCGACTCGGTCATTGTAGATATACAAGGCTACCCGGCAACGTACGCACGGTTCAGAGCCGCCACTGCCGACGATAAATGGATGCTCAGTTTCTATAACATAGAATCGAGAAGAAAGAACACCGAATCGGTTGGCAAATAAGCACTCATCACTTATACAAACCATAAATACGTATAATCATGAAAAAAATATTATTACTGTCATTTGTCTGCCTCGTCGCCTCTACAAATTCCTTCGCTCAAATTATACAAAGCCAATCTATCTATATTCAAGAGAAAGAAAAAACATATCCTTGCTATCAGGGTGAATTTAATCTGGGATATATTACACCCTTGTCGGCTTTCATAGAAACTGTACATGGTGTCAGAATCAATAAATATCTCTTCACTGGTCTTGGACTCGGGTTCCGTGCCTCTTCCGAATATGCTACATATTCATGTAAAGGGATAGAATATATCCCCGATTTTGGCTTACATTTCCCGGTTTTTGCCAATGTCAAAGGTTACTACCCTGTTTCAAATAAAATAGAACCATACCTGAATCTTTCTCTCGGTTATGCCGTCGGAGTAGGAGATTATTCATATAACGGATTCTATTGCGATTTCGGAGCGGGTATTCGCCTGTGGAAATTTACTATTGCCATGGGACTTATGCACCACAGTTTCCCCGAGACATATTTAAACATAAGAGGGAAAAGAATAGAAATTGTCGACCCAACTATAATAGACGAGACACCTATAAATGAGTATAATGACACCTGGACATGGAAAAACACCGGATTTTATCTCAAATTCGGTTTCCAATGGTAAATAGCCATATCTATCAAACCTGTCAGGACCGCCCGTAAAAATCCACTTGCGGGCGGTTTTGTTTCCGGCGGTTACCCTCTATCACTACCATAAAACTCATTGCTCCCGATTTTCCGGGAGCACCTCACCGGCAAGACATAGCGTTGACACAACCGCTACATACAAAATTAAACCCGTTTCATACAACCCGATACGATAAAATGTGTATTTTTGCACAGCAACTTTTACCGGGTGTCCGAAATTTTTCACCATAAAAAACACACCTCGTGCTAAAAGACATACCAAAATACCACTGTATCATGAAGATTTTTGCGCGTATCTGTTCTACGATATTCCATCCGCTTATTATTCCGACAGCAGGAATATTCATTTCGCTCTTTTTCTCTTACATGAGCCTTTTGGGCGACCAATACATCCTCACCTACACGCTGCTCGTTGCGCTATTCACCATCCTATTCCCCTGCATAGGCGTACTGATGCTCTACAAGATGAAACTCATTACGAGCGTGGGATTGGTTAACCGCGAGGAGCGCACGCTGCCCTACATCATTTTCTTGGTTTGCTACGTAGCATGCGCCGTGTACCTGTGGCTGGCGGGGCTCAGAGGGATACAGTTCGGATTTGTCGTAGGTGGTATCGTTGCCCTTATATGCGACCTCATCATAAACAGATGGTGGAAAATAAGCGTCCACATGACGGCGATAGGCGGCATGACGGGTCTTGTATTCATCATGAGCTACCTGCAATACATTATGTATACCGATTACATGTTCTACCTGCAAATAGGCACCATATTGGCATCGGGATGCCTGGGCACCTCGCGCATCCTGCTCAAACGTCACACGCTGGGGCAGGTAATAAGCGGCTTTGCCAACGGATTCATATGGATATGTATCTCGTGTTATATATTCCTTCTTATTACACTTATCTGATTTCTCATACACATGCAACCAATCGTAAGCATCATCATGGGCAGCACCTCAGACCTCCCTATCATGGAGAAAGCTGCACAGCTCCTCAACGATTTTGAAATTCCGTTTGAGATGAACGCCTTGTCGGCACATCGCACTCCGGCCGAGGTCGAGGAGTTTGCCAAGAATGCCGAGCAACGCGGCATCAAGGTCATCATTGCCGCCGCCGGAATGGCAGCTCACCTGCCGGGTGTAATAGCTTCTATGACTACACTCCCGGTCATAGGCGTTCCCATCAAATCGAGCCTCGATGGTATCGATGCCCTGTATGCCATCGTACAAATGCCTCCGGGCATACCGGTTGCCACGGTGGGTATCAATGCATCTCTCAATGCGGCTATTCTTGCCACCCAAATATTGGCATTGGGCGATACCCGTATCGCCCAACGGGTACAAAACTACAAGATACACCTCGCCGATAAAATCGTGAAAGCCAACAAAGAGCTGGCCGACATCCACTACGACTACAAAACCAACTGATAAGCGGTTGCCCGTATAAGCCCATCAGGCACATCCGCTAACCGCCCGGGACGACCTCTCAGCCCGAGCCCTAAACACGCATCCTCATGGATATATACAATTATCACCGCCGCAAAAGTTCTATCGTACAGATAGGCGACACCCCGATGGGAGGCGACTATCCCATCAGGATACAATCTATGACCAACACGTCGACCCTCGACACCGACAACAGCATCGCCCAATGTATCTCTATCATCGATGCGGGAGCCGACTATGTACGCCTTACGGCACAAGGAAGGCGCGAAGCCGGAAACTTGGCAAACATCCGCGCCGGACTGAGGGCGAAAGGCTACACGACACCGCTTATCGCCGATATTCATTTCAATCCGCAAGCGGCCGAAGTCGCTGCCTGCAACGTAGAAAAGGTACGCATCAATCCGGGCAACTTCACCGACCGGGCCAAGACATTCGCACACCACGACTATACCGACGAGGAGTATCGGGCCGAACTCGACCACATACGCGAGCGTCTGATTCCGTTTCTCAATATCTGCAAAGAGCACCATACCGCCATCAGGCTGGGCGTCAACCACGGCTCGCTCTCAGACCGCATCATGAGCCGCTACGGCGATACGCCTCGGGGCATGGTAGAGTCGTGCCTCGAATACCTGCGGATATGCCGCGAGGCAGATTTCAATGATATTGTTCTCTCTATCAAGGCGTCCAATACCGTCATCATGGTAGAAACCGTGCGAATGCTTGTAGAAGCGATGGATGCCGAAGATATGCACTACCCCCTGCACCTTGGCGTTACCGAAGCCGGTGACGGCGAAGACGGGCGTATCAAATCGGCCGTAGGCATAGGCACACTGCTTGCCGATGGCATAGGCGATACCATCAGGGTGTCGCTGAGCGAAGAGCCCCGCAACGAGGTCCCCGTCGCCCGCTTGCTGGTCGACTACATAACAGCGCGCGCCAATCACCCCGCTATCACTCCACCTCCTACCCCGGCACAGGCGACACCTGTCGTGAAGACGTGCGATATAATAGGGGCCGATTGCCAGCCGGTGGTCATTGCCGAAACCGCAGGCAACCTCACCCCCGATTTCCTCTACGCAGGGTGCCACATGCCGGCCGCAGAACCTGCCATACGCACCATTGTCGACTACGATTCCTATCGTCTCATGCACGGTGTGTACCCCCTCTTTACCGTTGCGCAAGCCGAGCACCTGCTGCATTGCAAGGCCGATGTCTGCTTTGCCGCCGCATTCTGCGACGAGATTACCGACGAATGGCTGGCACTCGTAACAGCGGCTCCGTCGGCCGTTATTGTCCTGTCGTCACGACACATCAATCCCGTAGGAGAGCTTCGTGCGGCATTGGCTCGTATTTATGCCGCAGAATGTACGGCTCCGGTCATTCTGCGCATGCAATACAACGAGTCGCTGGCCGAACAGCTGCAAATGAAAGCCGGGGCCGACTTGGGCGCCATGCTCATAGACCGCCATGGCAACGGAATATGGCTGCAAAACGACGGCACGATACCGCAAGGCGATATATGCGACTACGCATTCACCATCCTGCAAGCGGCTCGCCGGCGCACCAGCAAGACCGAATATATCTCCTGCCCCAGCTGCGGGCGTACTCTCTTTGACTTGCAACAGACCATAAAACGTGTCAAGGAGGCTACGGCTCACCTCAAAAACCTGAAAATAGGTATCATGGGGTGTATAGTAAACGGCCCGGGCGAGATGGCCGATGCCGACTACGGATATGTTGGCTCGGGGCCTCACCGCATCGCACTGTACAAAGGCAAAGAGTGCATAGAACGCAACATTCCCGAAGAAGAGGCCGTAAAACGGCTCATAACTCTCATCAAAGCCAACGGCGACTGGCAAGAGAGAGAGTAACGGCGCTCGGCCGGCACTTTTTTACACACGATTGCAAACAACGGGGCTGTGATTGGCATTCATTGCATCACAGCCCCGTATAATGTGTGTAAGAAAATATGATAATATACTCAGAATGAAGATACAGAGAATTGCACAAAAACCAGATACTCACATTCTGAAAAAGTAACGTTACAAGTTGCTATAAATTGCTCTATCTCACCAAAACTATACTATCGGGACTTTTTCCTACGAAAAAGGACGGCCGCCCTCAGAATTTATAACGCCCGTCTCCTTTGTATGTGACAGGAATTTCACGGTTTAGACTCTCTTCCAAAGAGATAAGTGTTTCTGTCGACATTACTCCGGGAATTACCTGTATACGCCTGTTCAACAGATTCATCAAATGCTCGTTGTCACGGGCAACCATCTTGCACAACATGGTATACGGACCGGTCGTAAAATGGCTTTCGATAATCTCTTTGACATTTTCCAGCTCCGACAATACGTTTCGATACAAGGAAGCACGTTCAAGTTTCACTCCTACATAAGCACATACATTATAACCCAGCACTTTGGGATCTACATGATAGCCCGAACCCGTAATGATGTTCAGCTCTATCATTCGCTGTATTCTTTGATGTACAGCAGCCCGCGACACACCACATACGACGGCAACGTCTTTCGATGGGATACGTGCGTTATTCATGATAATCTCCAAAATCTTACGATCTAAGTCATCTATCTTATCCATACCTCAAAAAAATTTATTTTTTTACACAAGTGTAACCGAATAGGTCGGTTTTGGCAATTATATTACAAAAATAATAAGTATATTAGAAAAAAAAGAAAAAAGAACAATGTTTTGTGCTTTTATAACATAAAAAAACGGCAGAGAAAATTACCCCTCTGCCGAAAAATATAATTTATTATATAGGTTGTTTTTATTATTTCACACGATTGAAGACTTCCACTTCAAATATCAACGTAGAATTTGAAGGAACTCTGTCACCTGCGCCACGTACTCCATAGGCCAACTCTGCGGGGATATAGAATTCGTATTTTGCTCCGGGCGACATCAGTTGCAGACCCTCTTTCCATCCGGCAATACCTTGGCTGGGCATAAAGCGAGTCTTGGGATTCTGGTCGAAAATAGTGTCATTGATCAATTTACCTACATACGAGAGTTCTACGCGCTCGTTGGCTTTGATTTTCTCTCCACGGCCCTCTTTTATGACCTTATAGAGCAAGCCCGACTCGGTTTTCTTCACGCCCTCTTCTTTCTCCTTGGCTGCGAGGAAAGCCATACCGGCCTCGAGGTTGGCTTTTGCCTCGGGCGTAGCAGCGATAGAGTCAAGCTCGGCCTGTTCTTTTCTCTCTTGTGCTTGTTGCAACATCGAGGTGTATACGCCGCGAGCCACACCCGGAGCTATAAACAAAGCGGAGTCGCCCTTGACAGATTTCTCAAAGGCTGCCATGAATATATCTGCATCAAACTCTACACCGAGGTCATTGCTCATGCGCTCAAAGAATTGCCGGAGTTGTGCGCCCTGTGCCATACCCATATAGTAGGAATTTTGCTCCTTGCTGCTATTGATAGACTCTTTGAGACCTTTCATATAGAGGTCTACATCCAAATCATTAAGCTCGGGATACATACCCGTAGATTTGGCCTCGGCCATACCCGACCCGTTCATCACACCAAAGGCATAGCTGATACTGTCGTTCTGGTCTGTTATAGAAGTGGCGGCTTTATTGCCACAAGAGGTCACAGCCAACGCTGCGGCCGTACAAAGGGAATAAACTAAAATTTTTTTCATATTCGTATTATATTACTTTGATAAGTTCTACTTCAAAAACCAATGCCGAGTTGGGGGGTATCGACCCGGCCTGATGCTCGCCATAAGCCAATTTAGAAGGTATATAAAGTTTCCAACGCGACCCCTCGGGCATCAGTTGCAACGCCTCTACCCATCCGGGAATCACTTGATTGACTCCAAATACGGCAGGCTCACCTCTCTGTACCGAACTGTCAAAAACCGTACCATCTATCAATGTCCCATGATAATGGCATTGTACACGGTCGGTAGCCGACGGCTTGCGGCCGGTACCAGCCGACAATATTTCATACTGCAAGCCGCTGGGCAAAGTCACTATACCGGGACGCTTGGCGTTTTCGGCAAGAAATTCCTCGCCTTTTTTCAGCGTTTCGCCGGCGGCTTTGTTTATCTGCTCCTGCAACTGCATGAAAAAATCGTTGATTATCGTTTTCGCTTCATCGATGCTGAGTGCCGGCTCGGCTTGCTCCATAACGGCTTTTACACCTTGTGCGAAATCATCTACTTGCAGGTTGCTAATGCCCGAGGCAAGGTAACTGTAACCTACGTTCATACCCAAGGCATAACTTAACTTATCCATGTTTTTTGCGGTTTATGTTCATAATTATTTCATACGGCTGCAAAGATAGAGCCTTTCGACTATAATATCTTGCCACAGAAGTTAAAAATAACATAATTTCGAGCGTTGCGGTACTTACAAACAATTATTTTACCGATATTTATACCATCACGACCGGCTTGCCGCCTGCAAGTCGCATCAAGCCGGCGGGGCAGGCCTCCTTTTACAAGAGGCACCGACTGACAGAGTAACAAACGATATAACGACCGACTATGAAAAAGAACTTAGTTGTACTCACCGGAGCCGGCATGAGTGCCGAAAGCGGAATCTCAACCTTCCGCGACAGCGGAGGTTTATGGGAGCGTTATCGGGTAGAAGATGTAGCATCTATCGAAGGGTGGATGCGCAACCCCGAGCTGGTACAGAACTTCTATAACACGCGCCGCAAAGAGCTGATAAAGGCTCAGCCCAACGCCGGACACACCCAGCTGGCCGCCCTCGAAAAAGAGTTCGACGTGCATATTATCACGCAAAACGTCGACAACCTGCATGAGCGCGCCGGCAGCACCTCGGTATTGCACCTGCACGGCGAGCTGATGAAAGTACGCTCGGTATATAACGACAAGCATATCTATGAACTCTCGCCCGAGCATTGCGAGATAAGCATGGACGACCGGGACAAATATGGCGACCCGCTGCGGCCGCACATCGTATGGTTTGGCGAGGCCGTTCCCATGATAGGACCGGCCATAGAGATTACCGAATCGGCCGACATCTTCGTAGTAATAGGCACCTCGCTCAACGTATATCCGGCCGCCGGACTGCTACAATACGTAAAACACGGCGTACCTATCTACCTTATCGACCCCAAGCCGGTAAATGCACCCCAGAATATGGCCATCCATTTCATACGCAAAGGAGCGTCGGAAGGGGTTGCCGAGTTGACACAGATTCTCACCTCACAACAACCGCCTAAATAAGGATACGGGGCGGAAGCATCATACAGCAACAGCCTTACCCACCCGGCAGGGCACCAAAAGGAGAACTGTCAACCGGCGCCAGAGCTTATCCTCATGGATGCAATGTTTCTGAGACAGAGCCGCCGCCCGTTGTCTCACCGCGAGAACTCCGATATAGGTTAAAATACGTAATACTACCATATATCTCGTTTTTTATTCCTACATTGGCACTAACAAGTTATAAGCAAGCTCACGCTTCTCTTTTGTATTTAGATTCAATTTTTCTGGCATGGAACACAAATTTCACATTTATTGCACCAATACCGCTTCGCAAATAGAGGCTGAGGGCGGAGAGAGACTTCTCGACATATACAAGCGCCTCGATATTCCCTCGGCATATCCGGCTGTAACAGCCCGTGTAAATCACAAATCGGAAAGCCTCGACTATCGCGTCTACAACCCTTGCGATGTAGAATTTGTCGACATTACCGACCCTTCGGGCATGCGCGCCTACGTGCGGTCGCTCTGTTTCGTCCTGTATAAGGCCATCACCGAGCTACACCCCGGCAGCCGCCTTCGCATAGAGCACTCCATCTCGCATGGCAACTACTGTGTACTGAAAAACGGAGATGCCCCGCTGACGGAAGAGAACATCAAGGCGATAAAACATCGCATGCAAGAGATTGTCGCCGAGGATATACCTTTTGAGCACAAACTTGCGCACACCGAGGAGGTGATAGAGATATTCCGCAAACAGAATATGCTTGAAAAAGTGGCGTTGCTCGAATCGATAGGCGACCTTTACACCAACTACTACCTGCTGGACGGCCTTGCCGACATATATTACAGCTGGCTGGTACCCTCTACCGGCTATCTGTCGGTATTCGACTTGGTACCGTACAGCGACGGCATGCTGCTCTTACCCCCCGATACCACCGCCCCGTCACGCCCGGCATCGGTTATCAACCAACAAAAGATGCTGCGTGCCTTTGGCGAATATATCGCCTTCAACCATATTGTCGGACTCGACGGTGTGGGAAAACTCAACCGTGCCATCGAGGAGAACCGTGCCACCGAGCTCATACAGGTCGCCGAGGCGCTACACGAAAAGAAGATTGCCCAGATTGCCGAAGAGATTGCCACACGTTTCAGAAACGGCGGCGCCCGCATCGTACTCATATCGGGACCCTCCTCATCGGGCAAAACGACCTTCTCCAAGCGGCTCTCCATCCAGCTCATGACGAGCCTCATCACCCCGGCCGCCATATCGCTCGACGACTATTTCGTCAACCGCAAGGATACCCCGCGCGACGAAAACGGCGACTACGACTATGAGTCGCTCTATGCTCTCGACCTCGAACGCTTCAACTCCGACCTGAACCGCCTCCTTGCCGGCGAACGGGTGGCCCTGCCTACCTACGACTTCAAGAGCGGCACACGCATCGAGACCGGGCGCACCATGCAGCTTACGCCCAACACGGTACTCATCATGGAGGGGATACACGGCCTTAACCCCGACCTGACACCGCACATACCGGAGCATCAGAAGTTCCGCATCTACGTCTCGGCACTCACCTCCCTCTCTATCGACGACCACAGCTGGGTGCCCACCACCGACAACCGTCTGCTGCGCCGCATCGTACGCGATGCACAAAGCCGCGGATGCTCGGCCAAAGACACCATCGCCCGTTGGAAAAGCGTACGCAAAGGCGAAGACCGCTGGATATTCCCCTACCAAGAGAATGCCGACGCCATGTTCAACTCGTCGCTGATATTCGAGCTCTCGGTTATCCGCAACTACGCCACCCCCATCCTGCGGGTCGTACCACGCAACTGTCCCGAGTATGCCGAGGCAGCCCGCCTGCTCAGCTTCCTGCACTACTTCCTGCCTCTGCCCGAGAACGAAATACCGCCCACATCCCTGTTACGCGAGTTCCTCGGCGGCAGCAGTTTCAGATACTGACAGCATCAATCCGAATCATAAAACAGGGGCTGTGGCTCATAAAGATGCCACAGCCCCTTATATTTCATAGGCATATTCAGCTGTTATATATACTTGTCGTCGAACTTCACGCGGGCATCGGTGACAAACTGACGAATGCGCTGCTCGTTATCCTTGGGACAAATCAGCAACACATCATCGGCCTCGGCCACCAGGAAGTCGCTCAACCCGTCTATCACCACCAGCCTGTCGCCCTTGACGGCAACAAGGTTGTTGCGGCTGTCATACATCAGCGTCTTGCAGTTCTGCGTCACATTGCCCTCGGCATTCTTGGGCGATACATCATACAGGCCGCCCCATGTGCCTATGTCGCTCCACCCGAAGTCGGCACACATCACGCACACGTTATCGGCCTTCTCCATCACGCCGAAGTCTATCGAGATAACAGGACAGAGGTTATATGCCTCATCTACCGCAGCCTTCTCGTCGGGCGTACACATGCGGTCGCTTATCTGCTCGAAGAGCGACGACACATTGGGCAGATAACGCTCCAAAGCCCGCGTAATGCTGCTCACACTCCACAGGAACATACCCGAGTTCCAATAGAACTCGCCGCTCTCCAAGAGCACACAGGCCATCTCGTAATTGGGCTTCTCTACGAACGTCTTTACCGAGCATATCTCCTTCTCGTAAGGCTCGCCCACCTGTATGTAGCCATACCCCGTCTCGGGGCGGTTGGGCGTAATACCCAGCGTAAGCAACTTATCGTGACGCGCCACAAACTCAAAACCTTCGTCGATACAACGGCGGAACTCATCCTCGCGCAATATAAGATGGTCTGACGGCGCTACCAGGACGACCGCATCGGGGTCGATAGCCTTTATATGATACGTAGCCCATGCGATGCAAGGCGCCGTATTGCGACGATGCGACTCCAACAGAATCCGCTCCTCGGCCACCTCGGGCAACTGTTCATGCGTGAGCGCGGCATACGCCTCATTGGTAACGATAAAAATATGGTCTGTGGGTATGATACGGGATAAACGGTCGTAAGTCATCTGTAACAGCGTACGTCCGCTGCCAAAAAAATCGAGAAATTGCTTCGGACACGAAGTGCGACTGAATGGCCAAAACCTGCGGCCTATACCGCCGCTCATTATAACACAATACCGGTTTTCCATGACAGAATTTTCTTTTATAATCCGACTCTTATTGAGAGGGCTAATTTACAATAAAATCCCGAAAGAGTCATCATTTCCGCTTACTTTCTTTACCCAAGTTATAACAAATTATATTAATATCACATTCCATCCGCCGGCCCCATCCGGGCCGCAACACGGCTGAAAAAGAACCTCATAGAGAAGCCTGCGAGGCCTATACAGCAGACAAAAAGAAATCCTCGACAAAAAAACACCTCAAAATTTGCACATGTCAGCGCGAAGCACTATCTTTGCCCCCGCTAAGCCCAGATGGCGGAATTGGTAGACGCGCTGGTCTCAAACACCAGTGGATTCACTTCCATGCCGGTTCGATCCCGGCTCTGGGTACGAGCAAATCGGCTAAGTAGTTGAATATCAATGCTTAGCCGATTTTATTTTGCGCCTATTGTTCCCGTTTTGTTCCCGGCCATACTTAATTTTTCTCTTCCTAAATGCTATTAAACGTAAGTAAAAAAGGACCAAGCAACAATTTAATCCCACCATCCTAACAGATGATATTCTAAAAACCTAAAGAACAAACAATATGCTTTGCAAAAACGAACTTCATATTCACTATCAATTTCATACATATCCTGCGATTTCTGATATACACGGAAGCGATGTTTGTTTTTCATATTCACATAAGGGATTGGAGCATCAGAATTTTCGTCCATGATAATATCCAAAAGCCTTGTAGCAATCCGCATTCGACTGATATCTTGCTCCGCACGAGCTAAATGTCCAAAGTTCTCCCAATAGAAAATCATCCATTCCAATTTGAATTTCAACAGATTCAAGAAATAATGATAATCGTAGTCTGGATTCTCATTTATAAACATTGCCCATATCCGTAAGCGGTCTTGTCTTATACTCTGTTGATACGCTTTCCATTCTTTTTCGGAGAGTCCCTTGCGAAGTATGAAATGGAATCGTTCTGACCAAGTTTCATTATCTTCGATAGGATTCACCTCTTTCTGATATAACGGATTTTCCCTCATGGATTCTTCCATATTCTGCACTTCTTTCTTTTTGGCTTGTGCCCAATCTTGAAAATAGGATTGAGCATCAGTATATTTCTTTTTCATTTGTATGTAAGATCACTGTTTATTGTATAAAGAACTCATTTTATTCACCGATTGAATAATTTCTTCCCGAAAAGTTAAAGGAGCAAGCACCTCTACAACTGCCCCTCTTGAAAGTAATTCCTGCCGGAAGTCTAAGGTCGGTTTCATACGGTACTCAAAGATGGAATAATCTTCTGTTGTCTCAATTTCGCATTGGGAATGGTGCAAAGGCAAAGCACGGATATATTGTACATGCATTCCATAGACTTTAATCCGAATGGTTTCCAATTTCTTGTTTTCAATCATAATACCGAAATAGTCTGCAAAGTAGGCTTCTGGATCAAAATCTTTTGGATAAATAAACTTCGTGTCCAAGGTGGTCAGTTGTTGTATTCTATCCAAAGAAAAGGTGCGGATATTATTCCGCTCTTTGCAGAAACCGATGACATACCATCTCTGCTTAAACACTTTGATGCAATAAGGTTGTAACGTATAGGTACTTGGTTCTTCGTACCAATAACTTTGATAATATAGCTCCAATTCTAATCCGTCACGCATGGCTTCAATGACAGGCGTGAGGTATTTTCTGCCGGAAGGAATTTCTTCAAATAGGATTCTCCGTTTCAAATGATGGCTTTCGTTTATCAGATTATTAACTGCAAACGTATTGAGCAACCAATTACGGATACCTCCTTTTTGCATATCATCTGCATTTTCGATATAGTAGTAATAGCCACCTTTCCGGTTACAATTGATATTTATATCAAAGACTTGTTCGATGGCAATGCGCCAGTTATGAAAGGTTCTTAATGGAATATCTTCCCCTTCACTCAATCGTGAACGAAGCCAACGCTCGTTGATTTCCTCAAACGTGATTTTTCCGGCTCTGTAGATAGTGTCTACTAACCAAATGTATTTGTCAAATAAATCTTTTGTCATAATATCTATGCGTTTTTTGTTTTGCGAACGACAGCAAGTTCCCAAAACAGGTTTGCTTGCAGTTCTTCAAGAGTGGATACATATTCGCCTCCCTGTATGATTTCCATCCCTAAAAGTTCTGATAATGACGGATAGTCTGTTATTGAGCCATGAAAGCTATCTTCTTTCTTGTCGTATATAGCAAAGTGCATATCCACCAAACTCAATATCTTGAATGGCGGGTAATCGGACAAATTTGTAGTCACATAAATGGAAAATCCAGAGTCGATAGCTTCCTGTTCTTGAAGTGCCATGTATAACTTCCGATATTTTTCCACATCACAATCTCGAAACGGTTGAGCCTCGAATCGGTTATGTAATGCGCCAAGTACAGGCAGCATATGCTCAAAGCCCAATTCCGTTGTTAGCATTTTAACTGTAACACATTCCATTTTATTATTGATTATAAATCTGCTATTTAAACATTTTTTCAAGATGTTCTTGAATCATTTTGTCTGTTTCTCCATAATAAGTGATTTCCCAAAGCAATCCGGCAGTCAGTTCTTGTGGTCTGATTATCATATCATATTCAATGATAATCCTCATGTTCAATATTTCCGACCATATGGGATATGTTGCCATGGGCTGACAAATCTCATCTCCATTTTTATCGTAGATGGAACAATTCATGTCAATCAAAGGCGAACATCCTTCCCAACGGGATGCCAGATAAATGCAATACTTTGATTCTGAAAGTTTAAGTTGCTGAAGGAATAGATAAACTTTTCGATAAGCTTCCCAATTCGCTTTCAGAAATGATTTTGGTGCATTCCTTTGATACAAGGTCTTGAAATCGCTTAAGATGTCATCAAAACTGAAACGTGTAAGCAAATACTTAAAAGTCAGATGTTCCAGATCAACATCCGTTAATCCATTACGCTTGTCATATGTAATCTCCCAAAGCAAGCCTGCGGTCAATTCTTCTAATGAAAGCGCGACATTGCCATTGATAATGATTTCCAAGCCTAAGATCTCTGACAGATAAGGATAGCTACCTATTCCCCGATAGTCGTAATCATTTCCATCTTCATAAAACAAGCAACAGTTTGAACCTGCAATTTGTGATTCACCCCAGCGTTCATTTATTTGAATGGCATACTTTGATTTACCTTCTTTTTCTTTACGTGTTCGTAAGTCTTGATATAAGTCTCGATAAATATCCCAGTCTGTCTGTTCAAACAAATCAGACCTTAGCTTTTGATATAAGGCTTTAAATTCAGGTAAGATGTCATCAAAACTGAACCGAGCGAGCAAAGATTTGAATGTCATTTGTTCCATAATGCAAAGTTTTAACTTGATAATGCAAATATCGCATAAAGTTATGCCATATTAAAGCATATGCTAAAAAGATTTTGTTATTATGAGAAATAAGCAGCCCTGTGCTTCCATTTGGCATAAGGTGAACTTATTTTTGTCACATCATTCAATAAATAAGACGATTATGGATTTATATGCAGAAGATTTGGCGGATTACATCTATCAAGAAAATAATGTGGACAAGAAACGGGCTTTGCTGTTGGAAGTGGAAGCGGAAATCAAAAAGCTCATGGGCGAACAGGAAAAGGGAAGCCTTGATTTGAGGTATATCAGTGCAGTACAGATAGAAAAGATAGAAGATTTAGTAAGTACACGGAGCTTGATTCTCAACCGGATGTTCCAAGCCACTTCGCAAGAAATCAAACGTTTTGAGGCGGTAAACGAATTGCTGAATAACTTGACCAAGAAAATGTACCATCGCATGGCAAATCTCTATCGTACATTGATTGATAGCCCAAAAGATGAAGCTTTTGATGACGATTATGTCATCCGTGGTACACTAAGGTATATGTTCTGTGGACTGGAGTCTATATTGGAATTGCCGGAAGACAGCTATTATGGTTCTGACTTTGCTTATATGATAGAATTGATTTCCTTGCTAAATGAGGATTTCTGTGGGGGAATACCTGAAATAGAAGAATGCTCAATCTGCTATTTGCCCCAACACACTTCCGATATGACAGATGAACAGTTGCATTGTGTGGATGTATGGGATGATGGCGTGACATGGGCGGAAGGGCATTTACGCCGTCCGGAATTGGAGCATGTTGTCGTGTGTCATGCCGTACATGACATTTGCACGCACAAGCCTTACTCCATTCCGGACTTATTGCGGTTAAATGATTTTTGGGTGGAAGCCCATCTGGTATGCCAGCACATCATAGACCAAAACGGAAAACGCTATAACTCGAATTGACCATCTGTTTTGCAAAGTGCCTGAAAGGTGGAGACATTGTCAAACTTTGTACTCCACTTTTCTTCGCATAGTCCTCCTTTAGAATGTACGTGGCCGAAAAGATGATGTTTCGGTTGACGTTCCAAAATAGTTCGTTGTAACACTTCGCTACCCGTACCTTCATCCAATATGCCTTTCAGGGGAATGTGGGTAATCAAGAAATCCGTTTGATATGGTAATCCACATTCCCCTCCTAACCACTGCATTTGCTGAATCATCCTGCTGGAAATAGCGTAGAAAGTGATTCCGTCATACTTTATACCGCAATCTTCAAGTAAAGTCACATTTGCAGGTATCAACCGATGAGCTTCTTCCGGATAAAGGTCGAAAATGATTTCATGGTTGCCCGGCACAAATAATCGGAGCTGTGCTGGACAGGAAGAGAACCAGTCAAAGAAATCACTCAACTCGTTTTCTTGAAAATCTGATACGATATCCCCGGCACAAATCAGAATATCTGTGCCTTTGGGGATGCTTAATTCTCTGTGCATACCGTGCGTGTCCGAAAATGCAAACAAACGTTTTCCTTTATAATCCAGTCTCATTCGTATTTCTCCTGTCTTTGGCGATGTCGCTCCCAATAATCACGCTCCCATTGAATAATTTCTTCCGTTTCTTTCCAGTGCGAACAAGTCATCTCAATGAAACAGGGACAAAACACATCTGCCCAAGTCACTTGTGGGAACATCATCCATCCTTCCTTTTCTCTTATCTCCACAGGCATATCAAGCGTTTCACTCCAAGGCATAAGATTCATAACAACATCTTCAAGATCTTGGTGGACGTACTTTTTTTCACGGGAGCTATAAAGCCAATAATAGGTATAACCGCCTTCGCAAACAATACGGTCAATGCCTGTGTAGTGGAAATCTTCTCGTGAACTCATATCATCGAATGCGGATTTATACTTTTTCCATGGATGTTCTTTCCATATTGGATAGCCACCTTCTTTTATCTTTGCTTTCACGTCACTCCAATTCAAGCAGCGCATATAATAAGAGAGTGGCAAGAATACAGGATCAAACGAGGCTTCCGCGATGGGTTCGCATTTTTGTCCTTTGTTCCGTTTCAGCAAATAGTCGAGAAAGCCCAGTTGGTCAAAGTTTATGATATTCTTCATGCAAACCTTGGTCAATGCTGAGTATTGTGGATTCCAATCTACGTGATAAAGCTCCGGGTTGTCAGAACAGTCAAGTTGGGTAAGGCGATTATTTCTCCGGATATTCAATTTCTTCAACTTGTTGCCGCGGCAAACCAGGCGTCCCAGTCTTGGATTTTTGGAAACATTCAAACATTTCAATCCTTGATTGACACAGTACAAGTCGATAAGTATCGGACATAGCGTTACATTTAGTACTTTCAGGGTACATGTCTCGCAAGTGTAATGGAAAGAAGTGATAGTATGTGTCTCATCACTTCTCAAACAGATGCTCCATTCTCCTTCCCTCGCATACGTATGTTCTGCATGAATTTCTTCTCCTTTCTCATTGTTTATCTCTTCCACTTGTCCGTCACCCCAATCTATCGTAAATTGGCAATCGCCATAACTGGTGAACGAGAAACCGCAGACAGATTGCGGTTCCCTTACAGCAACCGTCATCCATATCTCATCCTTTTGCTCGAACAATATCTTTTTTAAGCGACGGAATGAACTGCGAGCAGACAGAATTTTGTTTTTCTCTTCCTCTGAATCATGCTCATAAATCTCTCTATCAACAATTTTGTGATAACATTCAAACGCTTTATGCAAATTCTTCTTCGTGCCAAGGCCCTGCTCATACATTCGCCCTATGTTATAATTGTCATTTGCCTGCTTATAATAATAAAATGCTTTTTCCATATCGGGTGTGGTGCCTTCGCCTCGTTCATACATTCCACCCAGTTTGTACACATATTCTCCTGCCAAATAGCATTCCAAGGCTTTTTTGTA
>UQMR01000040.1 GCA_900542255.1 uncultured Porphyromonadaceae bacterium | reverse complement strand
GACAAATTCCTGTCATAAATCAGCCGTATGAAATCGAGATAATAAGAATTGAGCGACCCCGAGCCCGAGGAAGAAAACGTCATATCCAATTCTCCCGCGGCGGGGATGGTAAAGAGACGGCGACCCTCTTTGGCATAGGTGTAAGAGTCGGACGAGCTCACCGAAATGACAGGCTGCAAGCTCGTTCCATTCACCGTCACAGGCAGATTATAGGAAGAAGAGGCATTGGCAGCCAACGCCACATATATCTGCATCTCATCGCCTACGACACCGGGAGCCTGCAACGAAAGGGTTCGGGTCTGCAACAAATTCTCGCCCACATACATCCGGCCGGTCTGTCCCAAACACACACTATCCTTTTCATACACCGTATACTCCTCAAAAGAGGTTATCGGCTGCATATCTTCTGTTATATCGGCAGCCTCCACGCTCTCCATCCGCAGCGGGGCTGCTCCGGCAGTAAGGAAATAATACGACACATCGGAATAATAATTGTTGGTATGCTCCCAAGACACGATTGTATTATAATTCCATTGCACCTGTCCCGAAGCATAGAAATACAAATCGCCGCCATCGACATACGACGGAATCTGCGCCAAATCGTCGGAATCGTCAGCAGAAAAGAGCTCGGGCAGCATATAGCCGTTTTTCCCGTACACGCATACCGTCGAGGCATCGGCAAAACCCCATGCTTGCAGCGTAGCCGCATCGATACGATAAACCCCGCGCTGCGAAACGGCTACCTTCACCCACGTCCCGCTACTCAACACCGAGCAGTCGGCATAGTGGGTAGCCGGCAAGGCACCGGCTGGCTGGAATAACGCAGTACAAACTGCAAACGACAGGAGAATCTTCATTATCGTCAGGGATGACGAGCTTGCTATTGTCTTCGAGAAATTCATATCTTATTTAACATTAAATTCCAAAACTTTATTGTCGCCCAAATATCCGGTTACGTGGTCATCTATGTGTACCGGACCCACACCTTGCGGCGTACCGGTATAGATAATATCGCCCATTTTAAGTGTAAAAAAGCGACTCACATAGGCAATAATCTCATCTATGCCGCATATCATATCGCGAGTATTGCCTGACTGCACGGTGATGCCGTTTATCTGTAACGAAAAAGGAATACCCTCTTCCAAGGGCAGAGTTGTCTTGTCGACCCATGTCCCCAAAGCCGCAGAGCCGTCGAAGGCCTTGGCTATTTCCCACGGCGCTCCCTGCTCCCGCAACCGCGCCTGCACATCACGGGCTGTAAAATCGACACCTACCGTAAGTGCATCATAATAACGGTAGGCAAAACGCGGGGCTATATTTTTGCCCAAACGACATATCCTGACAGCGACCTCGGCCTCGTGTTCTATCCGTTCCGAAAAATGAGGCAGGAAAAAGGGCTTGCCATCTTTGAGCAGCGCAGTCTCGGGCTTCATAAAGACCGTTGGAGCCGCAGGAGACTCCTCACGTCCCATCTCTGCATTATGCAACCGATAATTCCATCCTACGGCTAAAATCTTCATTTTACAGGCTATTCGGTTATATTATTCATACGATTGAACATCACCGCCAAATGGGCATATATCGACGTATTCTGTATCACTACATTTTCGGGTACATGGATGCGGTAAGGAGTAAAGTTCCATATTGCCTTTATACCGTGAGATACCATATAGTCTGTCGCCTCCTGTGCGCACTCTACGGGTACGGTGAGAATACCTATCTTGGCATCCAGCGCAGCACGCCGCTCGGCAAACTGCGACACATGAAACACCGGTATGCCATTGACATTGGCATTATCGGACAGCTCCCTCACATCGAATCCTGCCACGACATCCAGCCCGTATTGCAACAATCCGGAATCCTGCATCAACGCAGCGCCCAAGCGGCCCACGCCGTATACAATGGCACGGTGCCTCGATGTAAAGCCCAGGAAATCCTCCAATACATCTACCAACGAATTGACTTCGTAACCGACCCGTGTCTTACCCGAAATATTGATAAAAGAGAGGTCTTTCGCTATTTGCGACGAATCTACGTTGATAGCCTTTGATATTTGAGTAGACGATATGTATTCAGCTCCTTTGCCTTGTACCAATTTCACATACGCCAAGTACCACGGCAATCTTCGCAGTGTAGGTTCGGGCAACTTTATATTCATATTAGTTTCAAGGTTAGTCATATAACACTCCCTCTCTCAAAAAATATCAAAGTACAAAAATACAAATATTTTTTGAAAGCCCACCCCCGTTTCTTGATTATTCTCTTTATACGCCGTGCGGCAACCGTCCGTCAGCGACACACCGGCACATACTGTCAGCGAGGCGCCACACACAGCTTTTGCGAACGGGTGGAGATATGCGTGTTGTCGGTTGAAATAGTCGCGCGATAGAGATAAATTCCGCCGGGCACCCTGCCACCGCCGCTCATAGTGAGGTCCCAAGTTATGGGGAAGGTCTTGAACATATCGGAGCGACCCTCTTTCTCTGTCTGCCATACGGGCATACCCATGAGATTATACACAGTCACCGTTACGGTCACTATACCGTCGGGGCGGTCGTGCTCCAAATAGAAATTTGTCGAGGTACGGGCAGGATTCTGGTCGGCATAGATTTTATATATCTCGGGCTCCAAACCGGGCTGCACCACAAAATCGAGCGTTGCGGTCGACGAGTTGCCCTCGTTGTCCCACACTCTGAATGCCAAGGTGTGCGCCCCTTCGGCTATACCGCTCAACGGGTAATATATCACACCAGCCATTCCCGTAGTATCGGGGGTATAATAGCTGCTCACATCCGAGTAGGCCGTACGGCCGTCTATCGTCACCGTCATGACATGGCCAATACCCGACGACGATATGTTGATGCCCGACGAGTCGGCCACCGCAGCAATAAGCATGGGCGATTCGTTGACGATATCGCCGTTTTGGAAATTACTCGTATTCAGGTAGAGATATTGTATATCGGGACCTATCGTATCGGTCTGCGGACGCGCAGAGGAGCCGCCTATTTTCACCGACTCGGTAGAGCCGCTTGCCTCCCTTCCATAAGCATCGTAAGCATAGAGGCTTATCAAGCCGTTCTCGTTGGAGAAACTGGTCTCCTTAGGCATTGTAAACGACAGCGTGAATGTACCGCCATCGACATTGGCGCGCCCCGAGAAGAGCTTGTTGGAGCGCTCCTTAAACTCTACCTGCACGCCATCTTCATATCCGTTGGAGAGAGTCGTCTCGGCAGCATCATATACATTCACCAATACGAGCCCGTAGTAGTCGTCGGCAGGCTCGCCGGAGGGCGTCAGCACCGAGCCCTCAATCGTAACCTTAGAACGGGCTTCGAGCGTAATATCGCTTCCTATGGGTTTCCCGTTCACCCTTGTCACTTTGGCTTGATACGAAGGATAGCCCAACCGCATGGCCGGGTCGCCCAACAGAGCATACACCAGCTTGTTGCTATCGGGATAATGATAACTTCCGGGATTCGTAAGATACAAGTCCGTAATATAGTTTTTGGCATTGGCAATAATCTCGCCGATGGGATATACCCTGCCATTCTCGTCTTTATCGAAGAGATAACGCGCCAAAGCATTGTTCAACCGCCCGTTCTCGTTTATCCACGCCACACGCGTAGAGGAGAAAAGGGCTATGGCGCCGCCAAACTCGTTAAGGAAAAATATTTCACCACCCGAAACCTCCTCCGAGTCGTAACGGCTGAAATCGCATGTAGCCGTTATCATAAAGGGAAGGTTTTTGAGGTACATGGAACGGATATCGTTGATATTCAACAAGTCTTCTCCTGTCCAGCCCACCGAGTTGGCATGGCCTATGTAGTCGAGCACAAGCTGTCCCTCTTCGAGAAGCTGCATCATACGTCGTTTGGCATCGGGATAAGTACGCCCCGTAGAGGTCTGCGACTCGGGGTAGGCGTCGATATATACTTTGTTCACCACAAGGTCCGAGCGATCGGCTTTCCAATACGACTCTACGCTCTCGGCCTGCCGCATATGGGTACCCGAGTTGCCATCATCAGCCACCAGGATAGCCTGGTTGCGCCAGGCCCCATAGTTGGGTTGTGTCACATACTTATATAATTTCTCCACCACTACCTCGGCCTCGCTATTGCTTTTCACCGGGAACCGCCCGACAGAAATAGACATCTTGTTCATGCCGTTGGTTGTCGACACCGAGTCACTCAGATAGGTAAAGAAGTCGTCGCATACGTAGGAATAGGTTTCATTGTCGCTGCGCGGGTTTTGGTAGGTGAGCAACGTAGGATATCCGCAATTACGCACTTCGCTGATAATACGACGATTATCATAAAATCCACGGCCAAAGAGCAGCAAATATTTTATCTTCGTCGCAGAAGCATCGGCCTGCGAACGGTCGTAGAACATCTTCAACAGCCTGCGATAGGCCACCGCATCGGGGGCACCCGACGAAAACTCATTGAAAACAAGCTCGTGGTCTATCACCGCCACCTTCAAGCTGTCGACACTCTCATGCAATGCCGCCACGCGGTCGGCATAAGACAAGAACTGGCGCGGGGCAAGTATCACCATATCGGGAGTAGCCATGCCATGCAAGTCTTGGTTCGACAGCTGCCCTACTCCCGTGGGCGTAGGGAACGAAGCCGCCGGGTCGAAGGCGACATAATCGTGCAGATTCTCCGCCGGGGAGAAACGGGCTTTGCCATCGGCCACCTCCACGGCAACCGTTTGGGGGCTATATTGTGTGGTTATATCCCATACTACGCACCTCTCATTGAAATTTCCTATCACAAACGTCCCTCCGGAGGGGAAGTCATTGTTGCGGAACTGCACCATACCGTCATAGAGTTGCAGGCTGCGCTTATATTGCAGCTTTATGTAATCGAGGCGAGCCTCCACCGTCGTTCCGGAAGGCTGATATGTAACCGTGAAGACATCGCTGCCATCGGTCGAGGTAACATCCACGTCGGGCGATATATACTTCATAAACTCGTATGTGGCATCACTATTGGCACCGATATTCCATCCCGACCCCGTGGAGACCTGCCGGTTGTTATGATATAGCTTCAACGTAGCTCCGCTCCCTACAACCTTGGCACCGAAAGCCACCTCTACGTTAAGCGTATTGTTTATTATCCCGGGGGTAGAAAAAGAGAAGCTCTGCGACTGTGTATAACGGAAGTCTTCGCCAAGGAAGACTCGGCCGCTCTTGCTGAGCGATGCCAGCTCCTGCTCATGCAGCGTATACCCGTCGTAAACGTCAATCTCCTCGCCCGCAGTGTAACCATTGAGCCTTGCCGGTGCAGGCTCTACGGCTTCCACATCGCTCTCGGTGATAAAATAGTATCCCGCCGTAGAATATACGTTCTGCCTATGCAGCATCTCTCGCAAAGTGGGGTCGTACCACCACGAAACGGTCCCTTGCGCATAGAAAAGGATGCGATTATTATAATGTATGACAGGTATTTGCGGCAAATCATCCACATCATCGGCACTCACCGTCTCGGGCAGCATGGCACCGCCATAGCCATAGATGCGCACCCGCGAAGGGTCGGTAAATCCCCATTCGCGCAATCTGCTGTAACTGATTTCGTGTATGCCGCTGTTGGTAACCGAGATTTTATACCAATACCCCGACGACAATACCGAGTGCTCGGCATAGTGCGACACCGGCAATGCGACAACGCGCTCTGCACCGCCCAAAACGGCACACAGCGCGGTTATTGTTACAATCCATGCGACATAGTATGGTGAAGCAGCTTTACAAAAAAAGTGTTTCAACGTATATTTAAGCAACATCTTTATCTTCTTCTTCTCATCTTAGAACGGCATCATCGTCATTTTATTGCATGCCTCTACGATAAGTTGGCATAAAAAATACGTCATGGAGTCATATAAAAAATGACATGCCCCCAAAGCCGGACTAATAGCTTGAGGGGGCATGCCTGCCACGTATAAATCACTTATTTCTTCACGATTTTCAACGACACCGCAGAGCCGTCCGACAGCTCTACCCTCAGCAGATAGGTACCTTGCGGAATACGCGAAACATCGAGCATACGATTATTGCCACGGATATCTTTCGCCACACGCCCCTGCATATCGATAAGTTGCAGACGCTCTATCGCTACCCGCGACGACACATGCAGCACATCTCTTACAGGTACGGGATAGGCTTTCACTTCGGCATAGCTCATTGCGGGTATCTCTACACCCGAGTTTTTCTCCACATCGAGAGAGATATAAGCCGTAACGCCACTGCCGTCCACTGCCGTCGCCATGATGGTAACCGTGCCATCGTTGCTATTATTCTTGGCAGTGACTCTGCCATAGGCATCGACACTTGCAAACTCTTCTCCGCTTACCACTTCCCATACCACTTGTGCATGCGAAGCCGTCACGGGAAGGATTTCGGCATACAGGTACACCACAGGATTTTCAGCCGTCAGCTCATAGATATTGCCCACGGTCAGTATCCTCAACTGCTCGATATAGGTTATATCACGGGCATCGCCCGAGTAAACGACATTCGACCTCGTTCGCTCGTCACCGGCTGCTACCCTCCGGTAACCCGAAGCATCGGGATAGTAGTTTTCCTCGGGGATAATTTCGAGCGAATAGTAAGGCTCGGCATCTACCGCCTCATCGACATAGCTCGTAGCAGCCCCCGAGAGAGTGGCTATCTCGTGCAACGCATCGGGCGAGGCACCGCGCAAAATACGGTAGGAGGCTATTTCCCGCCCTACATAACCGTTCCATATCAGGTTATAACAGCCTGCCGTCATACCGCGGTTGATGGTAAGAAGCACGGTCTGGTGTATGTCGCTCATCGGGCTTATTGTCCCGTCATTCATGAGCATGGCTATGGCATACCGCTCGCTGCACACCGTGTTGTCTGATACCATATCGACAAACCGTCCCTGGGCCTTGGGTACACGGCCTATCTCTATGAAATCGTTCAAGTATGCCCCTTCCTTATAAATTACAATATCGCTGCAATCGGCATCCATCCAGGCTGCATTCCATGTCACGACATTACTTGTGCCCTCGCTCTCTACCAATGTCAGCACGGGAGGCGCAAGCTCGGGCAGAACCTGCAACACACACCGGTGCACCTTGGTACAACCGTTAAGGCCCACGGTGAGCGTCAACGTACGCTCGGCAAGCTCGGGATGCCCCACGATACGTGCTGTTGCACGCATCATGCCGGGCTCGCCCTCTACCTCTATATCCTCGCCCTCGCGGTCTTCGCCGCTCAACGACCATGCAAAGGTAGCATTGCGGGGCACTTCGGGCAGTGCGATAGTAAAATCGGCATTATAGAAGACTCTTTCGGGCAGTGTAAAAGCGGCATTGTAATCGGGCTGCACGACGATGTTTACCATAGATTCGGCACCGGCCACATCTATCGTCACCTGTTTTACACCCTCGCTCGCCCATACAACATCATAAGGGCCATAACCGCTACCCGACAGCACCTCTCCCCCGGCAAAATCCCATTCAGGCACAACACCTTCTGCCACGGTACCTTTATATGCTATCGTTGCCACTTCGCCAAAACATACCGAGCGAGGGGCTTCGAGCAACGGGCGGTTTTCTATCTTCACGGTTACAGGAGCCGAAAATCCCGAGGTTTCGCCCCATAAATCTATCGTCTGCACCTGTATCTCCAACTCACCGACGGGCAGCCTGTCTACCGGTATCTCATACCGCGTCGCAACGGGATAATAATAGGACGTCATGAGGCATCCGGTTGCCGACGAGGAGATACCACCCAACAACGGCCCTGTCGTATGGCTGCCGGCATTAAACGGAGAGATGATGTAACTGTCATCGCCGCTTGCCCCTTTCTTCTTGACCGACAGATTATAACGCAACTTCGACGGCGGAGTCTCCGCATCAGCGGCAGGATTCCACTCTATCAGCAACGAGTTGTCGGTTTGCACAGCCGTTACCATCGCAGGTGCCTGCGGTGGCGTATTGGTAGCCTTTGTCCGGTTATCGGCCATATAGAGATACGACGCGTCATTAGTAGTATAGCCGGCATATACCTCCGGAGCCTCCCCGTTGGCCAAT
The DNA here is from genome assembly GCA_900542255.1 of uncultured Porphyromonadaceae bacterium. GTDB lineage: Bacteria > Bacteroidota > Bacteroidia > Bacteroidales > Barnesiellaceae_A > Barnesiella_A > Barnesiella_A excrementipullorum. The sequence continues at coordinate 13,149 of UQMR01000040.1, read as the reverse complement.
GTTGCCATGGCTATGCTGTTATGATACCGTATTCCGGGCGTCACAAAACCCCGGTTGTACACGCCCTGTGCATCTATGAATACACCATACAGGCCCACCGAGTCTTGCTGCAATTTATTATAGGCAAAGAAGAAGATATCTTCATACCCATTGTTATCCATATCGAACAGACAACATTCGGTAGGCATCGGTATGTCGGTTACATCGTCTCCCATCGCTATCTCAAAGCCGGGCACAAAACGCAGATTCTCCTCGTTATAAAGCACCAGCACCGTATGTTTGTCTTGGAAGAATACCATATCCAGATAACCGTCGCCATTCAGGTCCGACAGGATGGGTTCGAGGTGCAGATTATAATTCCATTCGCTCGTGACAGGCTCCTCGATAGGTATCGTCAATGTCTCGAACTCAAAGTTTCCTTTGTTGCGATACACCGTCAAGGCAGTATAGTCGCTACCGTTTCGCTGCAATTCTCCCACATTGTCCCATAAGCCGTCACGGTCCCAGTCTATATACACCGACGACATATACATGTCTTTCATCTTCGTCTGCGTGAAGGTTCTGTTATCCTCATTTCGATATACATAATTGTTGTCGGAAATAAAATCCACAAAGCCGTCGTTATCAAGGTCTATGGCCTCCGACACCAGCATATATTTGCCGTTGTCGCCCCCGTCACTTCCTATTACCGTAATATCGGGAGATGAATTTTTAGAGAAGTTGCCATTCTCTTCATTCTCCAACATGCCACCTATGCTGTAACGGCCTACCTGGGTATCGTATATGTTATACAACAAATCGGCAAGGCCATCCATATTCATATCTATCCACCGTGAATACATTATGTCAAGCCCCTGATTGAATATACCCTTGGCTTTGCCGAACGTACCGTCACCGTTGTTTTTATACAACCCGTCGCCTTTCACAAAATCGGTAAGGCCGTCATTGTCGTAGTCATAGAAGTTGCGCTGCGAAGCTATGTTCTCTGTAACAAAGGGGGTATATTCCCCCAATCCGACATGATTGGCCAATACATTCACGGTTTGTGAACTTCTTGCCGTCGTTCCGTCGGCAGCCGTGACCACGAGCGTAAGCACTTTGTACCCGGCCGTATTCCACTCTATACAAGCCTTGCCCTGCTCGTCCGACACCACGGTGCCATCTCCGGCATCCCAACTGTATGCCAACCTGTCGTCGTAGGTATAATATACCGTCAGCGTGTCTACCGTCGATATCTGCGTAGCCGACATCGTGAAGTCGACCGGCAGATAGGTATGCACAAAACTTATCTCGTCGCTCCACGGCGAGCCGGCATGGTTGGGGTCGACCGCCTGCACACTCACATAGTAAGTGCCGGGCTTCCACGAACGAATATCCAGCTCTCTACCCAGGAAGCTCCCGGCATTGCCGTCGACAAAGTTCTCACGCCTACCGTCGGCATGGGCATAGCCTTTCACCTTATCATCCTGCCCGGGTTGCGAGCCGATGCGTATGGCGTAAGTAAGGTCCTTACTGCTGCTTTCGGCATCGGTAGCGGCATTCCATGAGAGAATGAGCTTCCCGGTAGAAGGCCTGTAATCGGCACGCAAGCCCGTCGGCGCGGCAGGGAGAGTATTGACCCGCCCGGGAACCTTGGCCACACTCGCAGGCATAGGCAGGCTGTTAAAATCGGGCGAAGCACTTAGCCACACCTCGGCATACCCGTCGTTATCGAGGTCCTCGGCATGAATCGACCAATGCGACAGAGCCGCATAGTCGGGATAGTCGGGACGCAAGGCGTTATAGTAAGTCGTCGTAACCGAGAAAAGCTCCTCGGCCTCACCGAACGACAGGTTTCCATTACCGCGCCGCAACATCACCTGCACCTCATAATCGTCATATTGTATATTAGCCGGTACGGGGTTGTCATAAGAGAAAAGCAAGAGGTCGTAATAACCGTCATTATCCACATCGCGACAAAGCGAATATTGCCAGCGATGCTCCTGATACTCTTCGTGACGCGTGAAGTTACCCGTGCCGTCATTCTCGAAAAAGAGCGTGTAACAGGTCTCGCCATCGGTATTCAGCGAACTGAATGTCAACAGGATATCCACATCGCCATCCTTGTCGAAGTCGTAACACCACACGGGATTGTCGGCTGCGAGGTTATCTATCAGAGTCTCCTCACGAAACTCGCCGCCCCCTTCATAGAGCAACGTCTTCACCTCATTCAACTCGCCGCCATACACAATATAATCTACAATGTCGTCTCCGTTCAGGTCCTTTGCCACCACCGTACCGCCCACTGTCGATACCACATAATTCCCCTCGGGCGTACCGTAATAGAGCGTACCCGACGCCGTCTCCAACAAATCGACATAACCGTCGCGGTTGAGGTCTATCGTCACATCGGGCGAAGAGATAGGTACCGGGGCGCTGGATGGTTCGAGAGCGGCTCCGGTAAGTATGCGGCGGGAGTCACCGGCCGGATTCTTTCCCACCGCTGCCGACTCCTGCATCTCCATCCACGAAGCCGAGTCGAAATCGCCCTGATAATCTTCGTAGGCCCACAAATCCATTTGCCACGATTTCCATACACCGTCAACCAGATGCTTCCATATAAGGTAATAACCGCCCTTGTCCTCTACGGCTTCGGCAGCGCCATCGCCGTCGGCATCCCAAAGCGGATAGACAAGCATCCTTTTGACCTCATGTGCCGAGCCGTTGCTTACCACCGTATTCTGCACATTCCGTCCATAATTTTCTTCCGAGTAAAGCGCTATATCGACGATTCCGTCACCGTTGACATCGCTTATGCCGACAACTTCCCCATACTGCATATAATCTACAATCTGCTCCTTTTCGGGCAAAAGCACGAAACTTTGCGAGATACCGTCATAGAATTGCAGTTTGTCGGAATAATTCGACATATACACAAACTCCTTTTCCCCATCACCATCCAAATCATAGAATGCCACCGGCGAAGGGAATGCCACTTCAAATTGTTGTACCTGCGCCGCCACGGAGGCGCAAGATACAATGCCACAAAAAATAAAAATCATGTTTTTCATATCTATATGTTTTTATCGATGCCGCTCCTTTTGTATCACTGTTTTTTCCGTATGCAATTTAGGTTTTTCCGGCATAGAAAAAGGTTTCAAATCGTCAATTTTATCATTTCAAACAATAAAACAATTCCATTCCCCGCTGCAAGAAGCAACAATCAGACAAATTTTATATCTAACAATCAAAAAAAGCTCCATACGCTCTAATGTGCCGCACAAGCCCCACTCTATTGTCACTACAAGATTGTTTCTACCCGGCACTCCCATTATATATCGGTTTTTTCTATCTTTACACTAAGAAACCATATATCCACGTATCATTATGAACGACCGACACACAGAGGGGACGAACAGTTGTCCCATGAAAATGATATTCAACTACAACAACATTTTCTACAGTTTTTTCTACGATGATACAAGCGGATGCGTGCATCGGTCTCGAGAATATGCCATCAATTACGTATATTCCGGCGAGATGGTACTCGACAATGGGAAAAGACAAATCAACGTACGAAAAGGTGAATGCGTATATATTCCTCGCGATCACCACATCACTATGTACAAGAAGACCTTCAACGGAGAACGGTATTGCGGCATATTCATGAACTTCACCCGTAACTTTTTAAGAGAAATGTATTCGCGATATAAAAACCGCGTCGGCCTCAATCTCCCCAAAATGCAGCAAGAGGTAATAAAACTTCCACAAACACCCGAATTGAAGAGTCTTTTTGCCTCAATGACTCCATACTTCGATCCCGAGGTAAAACCTCAAGAAGACTTCATGAATCTAAAATTACAGGAAGGATTACTCGCTTTGCTACACATCGACCAACGATTTGCAGCCACCTTGTTCGACTTCAACGAACCTTGGAAAATAGATATTCTCGACTTTATGAATCACAACTACATGTGTAAACTGTCGGTCGAAGAATTGGCACACTACACAGGCAGGAGCCTTGCTACATTCAAGAGAGACTTCAAAAAAATAAGTGACCTCACGCCCGAGAAATGGCTCATTCGCAAACGCCTCGAAGTTGCATACAATATGATGCAAAAGGGAGACATGAAAATTGCCGACATATATACACAGGTCGGTTTCAAGAACCGCTCTCATTTCTCATCGGCATTCAAGAAACAATACGGCATTCCCCCCACAGCCATTTGCCCCTAGCATACCGGTTCTTAAACAACTACAAGCTCCATAACTTCAAGATACTCCATAACGCAATATAACAGGTACAACTGATAACCTTAAATTTTACGAATGAGCCTCACAGCAACACTCTTTGAGCCTTACAGCAACAATGATATAAAAAAAACCTCATAATTATGTACTATCGCTCAACAAGGCACAGAGTGATACTTGGTATTACAAACTCTATCTGCATTCATAACCCAAACATACTGCTACAATGAAAGTACTACTCATCAACGGAAGTCCTCGAAGCAAAGGCAATACATATATTGCCTTATGTGAGGTAGCCAAGGCTCTTGAAGGGAAGGGAATAGATACCGAAATAGTTTCCATCGGCACAAAAGCGATACAGGGCTGCATAGCCTGTAACCGTTGCTCAGAACTGGGACACTGCGTATTTAATGACGCATTGTATCATTCTATCAGAACAAAATTAGAAACCGCCGACGGCATCATTATAGGCTCCCCCGTCTACTACGCCGGCCCCAACGGCTCGTTGTGCGCCTTGCTCGACAGGCTTTTCTACTCGGCTTCACCACTTCTTCAATATAAGCCGGCGGCATCTGTTGCCGTTTGCCGCCGTGGAGGCGCAAGTGCCACATTCGATCGGCTAAACAAATATTTTACCATCAATAATATGCCGGTTGTACCATCGCAATACTGGAACAGCGTACACGGTTGTTTACCGGGCGAAGCATCACAAGATGCCGAGGGATTACAAACCATGCGCACCTTAGGCAATAACATGGCATGGATGCTGAAAAGCCTGCAAAACAATTTACATCCCCATCCCGAAAAGGAGAAAAGCATCATGACCAATTTTATACGATGAATCACATAAAACCTGCAAGGCATGAAAAGATATCTTCTGAAATCATACATGATATTGTCTTTCTGTATTTTCAGTACGGCAGGCATCTTAGCACAAGAAAACCCCTCATTTACGAATAGTATCATGGAAGAGAAGTTAAGTTTAACAGAAGAATGGGATAAAGTATTTCCCCAAAGCGACAAGGTAAACCACAGCAAAATAACCTTTCACAACCGGTATGGCATTACACTGGCAGCCGACCTGTATATACCCAAGAATGCCGAAGGCAAGCTACCCGCCATTGCCGTATGTGGCCCCTTTGGAGCCGTGAAAGAACAAGTTTCAGGACTTTATGCACAGCGAATGGCCGAACTGGGCTTTCTGACCATCGCATTCGACCCCTCGTTTACGGGTGAGAGTGGAGGCCAACCCCGCTATGTGGCATCGCCCGATATCAACACCGAAGATTTTTGCGCCGCAATCGACTACCTCTCTACACGCAGCGACGTAGACCCCGACAGAATAGGCATTATAGGTATATGCGGATGGGGAGGCATGGCCGTCAATGCAGCAGCTATCGACACCCGCATAAAGGCAACCGTCGCCGTAACCATGTATGACATGTCGCGAGTTACAGCAAATGGTTACTTTGACGAAGCTGATAATGCCGACGCCCGCAATGCCATGCGAGAGGAATTGAATGCTCAGAGAACAGAAGATTACAAAAATGGCACATACAAGCTGGCCGGCGGTGTCATAGATCCGGTTCCGGAAGATGCGCCCCAATTCGTAAAAGATTACAATGCATATTACAAAACGCCCAGAGGTATCACAAGCGCTCACTCGGTTCAAACGGCGGATGGAACAAGACATCGAGCCTATCATTCCTCAACATGCCCATCCTATCGTATGCCGATGAGATTCGCAATGCCGTACTTCTCGTACATGGAGAGAAAGCGCACTCACGCTATTTCAGCGAAAGCACCTTCAAAAAGCTCAAAGGCGATAACAAAGAATTGGTCATCGTTCCCGATGCCAGCCATACCGACCTGTATGACAATCTGGGAAAAATTCCCTTCGATAAGATTGCATCCTTCCTGCGGCAATATCTCAAATAATCAGTATAAAGAGAGTTACGCCATACAACCATCCCCATTGGGACCCCGATAGGAGGGCAACAGCAAACCCAAATAAAACTTAAAACTTATAACGGACGCATTATTTTGCGTCCGTTATTTTATCTATTACATCTTGTTATCGTATTTTTGCATAGACACAAAAAAGAACACATGGCAAATAACAACGACTGGAAAGACCGCCTCAACGTAGTATATTCTACCAACCCCGATTACAAATACGACACCGGCGAAGAAGCCGAGCAGGAGACCTTACCTCCTTCCCGACAAAATCTACGTATCAAACTCGACAAGCGCAACCGCAACGGGAAAGCCGTCACCCTCATAACGGGCTTTGTAGGAACGGCCGCCGACCTGAAAACCCTTGCCAAGATGCTGAAAACGCATTGCGGTGTAGGAGGCTCCGACAAAGAGGGAGAGATTATCATACAAGGCGACCACCGGCAAAAAGTGCTCGAACTGCTCACTCACGCAGGCTACAAGGCCCGCATCATATAACGATACCTCATGCTCGACATCTACAAGGCCTCGGCAGGCTCGGGAAAGACCTACACGCTCACCTTGGAGTATATCAAGATGTTACTCGGCAAGCGCGGCGAGAACGGTCTGTACCGATTCTACGACAACATATCGTCACCCCACAGGCGCATTCTCGCCGTCACCTTCACCAACAAAGCGACCGACGAGATGAAGCAGCGCATCGTCAAGCAACTCGACCTGCTGTCGCACGACATCGCACACGCCCCCTACAAGAAACCGCTATGCGAAGCATTCGGCTGCTCCGAAGAGCGGTTGCAACAAATCGCCCAAACGGTACTATACCAACTCCTGCACGACTTCTCGGCATTCAATATAAGCACTATCGACAGCTTTTTCCAGCAAGTGCTGCGAGCCTTCACACAAGAGGTGGGACTACAAGGCGGATTCGACGTTGAGATGGACAACTCCTTTGTCACCGCCACCGCCATAGACCGCATGCTCGACGACCTCGACGACAGCGCCAACAACGACCTCTTCGAATGGCTCATGCACTATGCCGAGGAGAATATCAAAGAGGGCGGCTCGTGGGATATATACGGCCACAACAACGAGAAATCATCAGACATCCAGCAGCTGGCCCGCAAGCTATCATCTGAGAACTACAAAAAACACCGCGACGGGCTGTTGAGAAAGAGACGCGAGGACTTTACGGCATACCTCAAAACGATGCGCGGCCTATGCACCGACTACCGCAACACGCTGCGCACATACGCCCTGCAAGCACGCGACGCCATCGCCGATACGGGTATCGACACCGAGCTGTTCACTTACAGCTGGACAAAGCGGCTCGACCTCTTTGCCAATCCCCACGCCAAGTTCACTACCTCCGATGTCATGCAGTTCCTCAAATATGCGACCGACCGGGAGAAATGGTTTGCCAAGACCAAAATAAAGAAGAGCGGCATCGACCCAGAAGCGGTCATCACAGCCATAGCAGCACCCATGGAGGCTCTCGTCGACTGCCTGGGCAAGCCATACACACGCTATCGCACCGCCATAGAGTGCTCCCAGCACCTCTATGCTCTGGGCATACTTGCCGACATAGACAAGTATATCATGGAATACGAACAGGAGCACAACACCCTCTTGCTGTCCAAGACATCCGAGATACTCAACGGCATCATCAACCAAAGCGATGCACCCTTTATATACGAAAAGTTAGGCACGCGCATCGAGCACTACCTCATCGACGAGTTTCAGGACACCTCACGGCTGCAATGGCAGAACTTTGCACCGCTCGTAGCCGAGAGTATCGCCAACGGCAACGACAACCTCATTGTAGGCGACGTAAAACAGAGCATCTACCGCTGGCGCAACTCCGATTGGAGGCTGCTGCACTCGGCATTCGACAGCCAGCGCAACCCGCTTTTCGCGCACCACAACATGGACACCAACTGGCGCAGTTGTGCCGATATAGTCACCTTCAACAACTCCTTTTTCAAGACCGCGGCACAGCTGTTGCAGGAGAGTCTGACCCACGAAATAAGCCAATCGCTTACGGGCGACCGTCCCGAACCCGAGATAGCATCGGCTTACGCCCACCTTACGCAGAAAACAGCCCCCGCCAACCGCGACACAAGCGGCCATGTAGCCATACACTTCCTGAAAAAGGAGGGCTCGAAAAGCGAAGATTTCTACAATACCGTCGAGCTGCGCATCCCCGCGCTGTTGCAGGAGCTCTTCGGGAAAGGCTATCGCATGCGCGACATAGCCTTCCTTGTAAACACCAATGCCGAGGCCAAACGCATCGTAGAGTTTCTCTTGGCGCTCAGCGCAGAAGGAACATCCTCGCTGCACGACCTGAGGGTCATCTCCGACGAAGCGCTTCTCATCACCAACGCCCCACCCGTCAAGCTCATCATGGGTATGCTGCGCTACATCAACCGCCCCGACACCCCCATCTACGAACTCTTCCTCTCATACGAGCACGAGCTGATGCGGCTGGCAGCCAGCCACGGCGAAAGCAAGGCCTTGGCAGCATACTTCGAGCAACGGCGCCAAGACCAGCGCCTCGATACCGACCTGCAAGAGTTTATCGACAGCATACGGGAGCTGCCGCTCTTCGAGATGTGCGAGCATATCATCAACTACTTCTCCCAGTTCGGCTACACCCGGCAGTATGTAGCATACATAGAGGCCTTTCAGGATATCGTGACCGACTACTGCCGCACCCACAATGCCGACCTCCACTCATTCATCGCCTGGTGGGATGCCAAAGAGAAACGCTCTCACGACAACGCCGACAGCAGTTTTACCATCAAGTCGCCCGACGACATCGATGCCATACGGGTACTCACCATACACAAGTCGAAGGGATTGGAGTTCCCCGTCGTCATCATACCCTACGCCTCGTGGCAACTCAACCGCGAGAACAGAACCATCCTGTGGTGTTCTACCCGCGAAACGCCCTTCGACCAAATGCCCGTGCTGCCGCTTACATACAGCAGCAAGCGGCTCTCCGACACCCTCTTTGCCCGGCAATACTTCGAGGAGAAGATTAACTCGCACATCGACAGCCTCAACCTGGCATACGTCGCATTCACACGGGCCATAGAGTCGCTGACCATTTTCGCACAACTTCCCCCGATCAACAAGAAGGGCGAAAGCACAAAATCGGAGACCATCGGCGACCTTATATATAAGGTCATCACCACACCGGGAGAGACCCCACCAACCGACAGCGAAGAGACCGACCTGTCGCAATATTTCACCGAAACCGAAGAGGAGGCCTGTTTCGAAATGGGCGGCGACAGAGAGAGGCCCTCCACCCCACAGGCCGAACCCGAATCTCCCCTGCAAGAGAGTGCCTACAACATCACACTCCCGGGCAAGCGGATGCGGCTCCGGCTCAAATCGACGGGTATCACCGGCAACGACGCCCGCGACTACGGCACGCTCATGCACAACATCCTCGCCGAGATACGCTACTACGACGACATAGCCCCCACCGTGCGGCGATTTGTAGGCGAAGGCTCCCTGCCCGCGACCGACGAAGCCTCTACCGTAGCCCGGCTGCAACAGTGGCTCTCGCTGCCCGAGACACGGCAGTGGTACGCCCCCGGCATCACCGTCCTTACCGAGACCGAGATACTGCAACCGCAATCGGTCTTCTACCGCCCCGACCGCGTCATCATCGACGGCGACCGCGTGGTCATCATCGACTACAAGTTCGGCAACATCGAGCGCGACGCCACCTACCGCAAGCAGCTGGCCAACTACATGGCATTGGTGCGCGACATGGGCTACCGGCAGGTCGACGGCTTCCTCTGGTATCTCTCGTTAGAGAAAATCGTACAAGTCTGACACTTTTAATATCGTCTGTCCTTATTCGCGCACTCTATACGCGCTACAACAATGCACAGATATAAAAAGCAGAAAGCTTTATTCACTTTCTGCTTTTATATCCACTCTTGCTCTAAAATGTTTATATCATTCTATTCTTTTGTACATCACAAAAAACAGTCCATATAAATGTACAAACGAAATTTACTTTTTCAACAACAGATTTTCCAATAATTCAACACGCTTTGTCAAACTCTCTACAAGAGCTATATTTGCTTTTATCAAATCGTATATATCCTTACTATTCTCGACATTAACCGTACTGCTATCCTTGGCAATCCAAACACAATTACAGTCACGCGGCTCATTAATATATGCTGACCCTTCAATTCGACTGAACAAATCCATCTCAGACATATTTAATGCTTCGGCAATCTCACTCAATCTCGTCAGTGTCAAATCCGTCTCACCGTACTCTATCTTGCAATATGCACTGGTCGATAAATTCAACTTTTCACCCATCTGTTCTTGCGTAAGATTTCTTTCCAAACGAAGCAATTTGAGCCTTCGTCCAACTGTTTTTTTCAAATCTGTTGCCATAGTCATAAAATACCGATTAATACTCATAAATATAGGGCAAATATAACAAATATTGTGTATATCAACTATACAAAATCTCCTTTACTTTGTATAAACCAATTTTAAACTTATTTATCATGAAAAAATTAATTCTATTATTATTCACCATCATGAGTATGGGATTAAGTGCCAATGCACAAATGTGTCAAACAACAGGCAATGTAGAGCCAAGTATAACATCTACAAGCGACGTCTGTCAAATTTCTGTTTCTTTACAGAACTACAACAATTACATGGTTACTGTCGATGTAACCATTACTGTTGTTTCAACTGAGGGTTCTGAAAAACAATACACTCGCACTGTTGTACTCAAAGGAGGTGAGACAAAGGATTTAGGGAATTTCAGCACCGAGTCCGGAGATGCTTCCAAAAAAGACTCTTCCGTTAGCCTACAAGTCATGCGTTGCGATTGATATTCAATGAATAATAACAGAAAGAGGTCATGCAATAAAAATATGTATGACCTCTTTCTGTTTACAAGCCACTACCGCAATCGACTGTTGAACTATCCCATTACAATCTATATTGAAAAAAGGAGAATGTAAATCACGCTCATTCATAACAGTAACACATACTGTGAACTAACAATATAATATAATATAATCATACAGACGCATACATATAAAATACGCCCCTGCTGCCATATATCGCAGCAGGGGCGCGTCGTTTATTATGTTGCAAGCCGTGTTATTTCAGTCCGCGACCGCGCAGCAAAGCGTCGGGGTTGGGTTGTGCGCCACGGAAGCGTACATAGAGGGTCATAGGCTCTTCGCTGGAACCTTTTTCGAGGATGTTGGTACGGAAAGCGTCGGCCGTAGCCTTATCGAACACACCATGCTCTACAAAAGCATCGAAGGCATCAGCATCGAGCACCTCGGCCCACAGATAGCTGTAATAGCCGGCACAATAGTCGTTAGCGAAAATGTGCGTGAAGTGGGTGCTGCGATAGCGGTAGCATATCTCGGCGGGAAGACCTATCTCGGCAGCGAGCTCTTTCTCGAAAGCGCGCACGTCGAAGTTGCTATAATCCGTCAACTCGTGCAGGCGCATGTCGAGGATGGCGGCAGCGAGGAACTCGGTGGTGGCAAAGCCTTGGTTGAACTTCGACGAGCGTTCTATCTTCTCTATCAGCGAATCGGGTATCACCTCGCCCGTTTTGTAGTGGCGGGCATAGAGTTTCAGCACCTCGGGATGCGTAGCCCAATGCTCGTTTATCTGCGAAGGCAGCTCCACGAAGTCGCGAGCCACATTCGTACCGCTTACCGACGGGTAGTGCATGCGGGTGAGCATGCCGTGCAGTGCGTGACCGAACTCATGGAACAGCGTCTCTATCTCCTCGATGGTCAGCAACGAGGGCTCGTCGGCCGTAGGTTTCGTAAAGTTGCATACATTATACACTACGGGGCGCACATCGGTACCGTCGGCATCCGTATAGGCCTCGCGGAAGTTGCTCATCCACGCACCGCTGCGTTTGCTGGCACGGGGGAAGTAGTCGCAATAGAATACGGCCAGGTGCTTGCCCTCGGCATCGAATACCTCGAAAGTTCTCACCTCGGGATGGTATACAGGCAGGTCGGTGCGCTCTTTGAAAGTAACGCCATAGAGCTTCTCGGCTACCATGAAAGCGCCTTCACGTACGTTGTCGACCGAGAAATAGGGCTTCAACTCATCTTCGTTGAGCGCATATTTCTCCTGACGCACCTTCTCGGCATAGTACGACCAGTCCCACGGAGCGAGCTTGAAGTTCCCGCCCTCACGGTCTATGATGCGTTGCATATCGGCAATCTCCTCTTTGGCGCGGGGTACGGCATACTTCCACACGTTCATCATCAGGGCGTTGGCAGCCGAGTCGGTCTTGGCCATGCGGTCGTCGAGGGCAAAGGCTGCATAGGTGTCGAAGCCCAGCAAACGGGCCTTCTCCAAGCGCAAGGCAAGCATCCGCTTCACAATCTCCTTGTTGTCGTTGGCATTGTCATTGTCGCCGCGCATGATGTAGGCCTTATAGAGTTTCTCGCGCAAGTCGCGGTTATCGGCATATTGCAGGAAGGGAACGCGGCTGGGAGCCGAGAGGGTAAAGAGCCACTTGCCCTCATATCCGGCAGCGGCGGCAGCCTCGGCGGCAGCGGTAATCGCACCTTCGGGAAGTCCTGCGAGGTCGGCCTCATCCTCTATCAGCAATTCAAAGGCATTGTTCTCGGCCAGCACGTTATTGCCATATTGCAGTCCCAGTGTAGCCATCTCGCTGTTGATGTCGCGCAAGAGGGCTTTCTGCTCATCGGTAAGCAGTGCTCCGGCACGTACGAAATCTTTATAATAACGCTCCAAGAGGCTTTGTTGCTCTACATCGAGCGACTCTTTGTCCTTATTGTCATACACCTGTTTGATGCGCTCAAACAGAGCCTCGTTCATGAGCATATCGTCACTGTGCGACGAGAGCATCACCGAGGCCTTCTCGGCTATCTGTTGCAACGTATCGTTGCTCTCGGCCTCCAAAACGCTGAA
>UQMR01000039.1 GCA_900542255.1 uncultured Porphyromonadaceae bacterium | reverse complement strand
CGACCCTCTGATTAACAGTCAGATGCTCTAACCGACTGAGCTACTGAAGAAGATTCCTGCCTCGAAAGGCGTGGCAAAGATAAGGCCTTTTTGTCAATTGTGCAATAGATTACCCTCTTTTTTTACTAAGAAAGTAACTTTTATCCCCTTCACACATCTTTCTGAGAGCGACTGCGGCTCTATCACACATATATACGGCACGATGCAACAGACGAAACGGCAAACTGCAAAAAGAAAAAAGCGGTAGAAGGCGCAGGTTTCAACAAATAAAGTTAAAAAAACAAGGCAACTACATCAGATGCAGAAGCTCTCTACTATCTTCGTAATCATTTTCTAACACAGTATTGGTATGAAACGTCATCATATATTCATGATTTGTGCGGCCTTAGCCCTCACAGGCTCTATAACGCCGGCCGTTGCCGACTCCCACAGCAACGACAAAAACAATTTCACATTCTCGCAAAACCTCGACATATATACCCGGTTGCTGAAAGAGCTCACCACCTATTATGTCGATACCATAGACCTGTCGAAAACGGTCAACAACGGTATCAACTACATGCTCAACCGCTTAGACCCCTATACCGAATATATCACCGAAGCCGAAAGCAAAGACTTCTACACCCACACAACGGGCGAATACGGAGGCATAGGCTCCTATATCATGCAACGCGACGGCGGCGTATTCATATCGGAGCCTTACGAGGGGCAGCCCGCCCAACTGGCAGGGGTACGTGCCGGAGACAAAATCATCATGATAGATAACGATACGGTAACCGGATGGAGCAGTTCACAGGTGAGCGAACGCCTCAAAGGACAACCTAATACACCCCTGAAACTTACCCTGCTGCGCCCGGGAACAAGCAACGATACCATCGTCATCAACCTGACACGCAAAAAGATACAGATGAACGCCGTACCGTACTACGGCATCGTAGGTGACAGCATCGGTTACATTTACCTCAACTCATTTACCGACAAAGCCGCCGAGGAGGTAAAAGAGGCTTTCCTTGACCTGAAAAACAACAAGCACATCAAGGCTCTCATTCTCGACCTGCGAGGCAACACCGGCGGTATCATGGAGGCGGCCATACAAATCGTCAACTTCTTTATACCCAAAGGCGTAGAAGTGCTGCAAACCAAGGGCAGAATCAGACAGTGGGACAAGACATATAAAACGACACAAGAGCCCATAGATACCGAGATGCCGCTTGCCATTCTCATAGACCGTAACACGGCATCGTCGTCCGAGATTGTCTCGGGAGCTCTGCAAGACCTCGACCGCGCAGTCATCATCGGCGAACGCTCTTTCGGGAAAGGATTGGTACAGCAAACCCGCATGCTACCCTATAACGGCATGCTCAAAGTGACCATAGCCCGCTACTACATTCCCAGCGGACGCCTCATCCAAGCCATCGATTACAGCCACCGCAACCCCGACGGCACGGTAGCGCGTATCCCCGACTCACTTACCAATGAGTTCAAAACCGCACACGGACGCATTGTCCGCGACGGCGGCGGCATCAAGCCCGACATCGAGCCCGAAGTGAAAAAGGGCAGCAACCTCTCGTACTACCTGATGCGCGACTTCCTCATCTTCGACTTCGCCACACAATACGCAGCCCGTCACGACTCTATCGCCTCGCCCGAGAGGTTCTACCTCACCGACAGCGACTATGCCGACTTCAAGGAGTTCGTACACAAACGCGACTTCAAATACGACAAGCAAAGCAACAAGATACTCGACTCGCTGCGCGAGGTAGCCGAATTTGAAGGATACCTCGACGACAAGACACGGCAACTGTGCGACAGCCTCGCCGCACAATTCAACCACGACATAGAGAAAGACTTAGATACTTTCCGTCCCGAGATAGAGGAGTTGCTCACCACCGAGATTGTGAAACGCTACTATTTCCAACGGGGCGAAATGATTGTAAGCCAACGCAACGACAGCGACATAGACACTGCCATAGAGGTGCTCGACAACCCGGCCCGCTACAAAGAGATTCTGTCGCCGGCACAGCCGAAACAGAAATAGCACAACCGTGCTCTGATTACCCCGCAAAGGGAAACCGCCACGCTTCTCAGAGGATATACCCTACCGATACCCCTACCGAGAAGATATTGTTGCGCGCCTGTTGCAATACGGGTACGGCTTGTTTCGTCAAATCGGGCAGATAGGCCAGATTGATTCCCAAACGAAAGTGCGAGAAGTCATAGGCACACCCTATCTCGGTCTTTATACCGAACATGACACTTTTATCGAAAAGCTCTTCATTGAGCGAGCTGCCCAGCGGAATATCTACCTTGGGCCCTATGCCTACATAGGCATGAAAATCATAATATGCCAACTTGAAACGGAATGTGGTATTGAAGTGCAGGTTGTCGCGTCGGTAGTGCCAATCTATCGCATCACCCGCAACACCATACTCTGTCATAATATCTATTTGGTCCATACCTCCGGTAGCCATATACCCCACCTCGCTCGACAGATAAAACCAACGGTGTTCCAACCAATCTATTCCCACGCGAGCGGTATATCCGGTAGCGGTATGGGTAAAGAAATCATACTCGTTACGGGTCATGGAGGAGAGTGTCATACCGTTTTCTATCTTGATAACTTGCGCACACAACGGCAAACAACACGCTACAAGGCACAGCAGTGCCACCATTGTCTTTTTCATAACAGACGGTTTTTCAGGGTTTCGGGACAAAGATAGTCATATTTTACCTCCGCATGGCAACAATCCCACCCTATAAATAAAAAAGCTCTTGCCCCGGTGGAGGCAAGAGCCGAAATTATCTTGTACCGTTCACAAACTTACACGTTGAAACGGAAGTGCATGATGTCGCCGTCTTGCACCACATAATCTTTACCCTCGATATTCATCTTGCCGGCATCCTTGCAAGCGGCCTCAGAACCCAGTGTTATGTAATCGTCGTACTTTATCACCTCGGCACGGATGAAGCCCTTCTCGAAGTCGGTATGGATAATACCGGCACATTGCGGGGCCTTGCTGCCTTTTATATAGGTCCACGCCCTTACCTCGGGCTCACCGGCGGTAAAATAGGTCTCCAAGTTGAGCAGACTATATGCCGACCGTATAAGACGCGACACGCCCGACTCTTCAAGTCCCAGTTCATCGAGGAACATTTTCCGCTCTTCGTAAGTCTCAAACTCGGCAATTTCCGACTCGGTCTTGGCCGCAAGAATCAACAACTCGGCATTCTCGGCTTTAATCGCCTCACGCACTTGCTCTACATAGGCATTGCCGCTCACGGCGCTTGCCTCATCGACATTGCACACATACAACACCGGTTTGTTGGTCAGCAGGAAAAGGTCGTGCGCAATACGCTGCTCATCTTTTCCCTCAAATACCACGGTACGGGCAGCCTTGCCCTGCTCCAAAGCCTCTTTGTAGCGGCTCAGCACTTCATAGGCCAATTTGGCCATCTTGTCGCCGCCGGTCTGTGCCTGTTTTTGCACCTTTCCGATGCGGTTCTCTACCGTTTCGAGGTCTTTAAGCTGCAATTCGAAGTCGATAATCTCCTTATCGCGCACCGGATTTACACTACCGTCGACGTGTGTGATATTATCGTCATCGAAGCAACGCAATACATGGATGATGGCATCGGTCTCCCGGATATTGGCAAGGAATTTGTTGCCCAAACCTTCGCCTTTGCTGGCACCCTTTACAAGACCTGCTATATCTACTATCTCTACCGTAGTGGGGACGATACGCTTCGGATGTACCAGCTCTGCCAAACGATTGAGCCGCTCATCGGGAACGGTAATAACGCCTACATTGGGTTCTATCGTACAAAACGGGAAATTGGCCGATTGTGCCTTGGCATTCGACAAACAGTTAAACAACGTAGATTTTCCCACATTGGGCAATCCTACTATTCCGCACTTCAATGACATCTTTTTACTTGTTTGATAATCTATTTATAAAGCGGCACAAAATTACGATTTTTTATCGAAACGACACGGCTGCAACCCGCTCAATTCCACCTTATGCGGCAAGGAGGTGTCGCCGCATCCTCAGAAAGCGCCTATACGCCTATACAACATAGGCCTCGGGGATGATAAATCAATGAACTATCGCAGCATCATTATACGCTCATCGTATTGCCCAGATAAAAACTTATTCTAATTTTGCAGTATAACGCCCAATAATCAGAACCATGAACAGTATAAGGCATGTGATGGATACCCAGACCTTTCGAGTGTGATGGTTCTTTTAATTTGAGGAAGAAGATGGAATCATAAACAATAACGGGGATAATTTCCTTTATTGTTTATGCCGTTATTATAAATCAGACAAGCCTGTCGGGGATATTGTCGTAAATAGCCACCCTTATGAAAATAGTTGCAGAAACCGTACAATCCGAAGCCTTCGCACACTCGTTGTTGGACAAAATCAGGAGATTTCTCTCGCATTGCGGCCTTCCCGATGCCTTGCAAGGTGTGTACGACCCATGGATTTACACCGTTATCGTAGCATTTGCAGCCCTTGCAGCCATGTGTATTCTGCGATTCTTTGCCTCGCAGCTTTGCGCCAAACTCCGTCACCGGAAGAAAGGGACTCTCTCTCACGAGATAGCCGACAGCCAGCTGATTGCCCGGCTTCTGTGGACATTGCCCCCACTCGTTGTGCTGATTATGCTGCAACTTGCTTTCGCACATCTCTCCCCGGCATTACAGTTTGTCGAACGGCTCTGCGCCATAGCAGTGGTAAGCATCACCGTATGGGCAATCAACACGCTGATAACGGCAATATGGAATGTCATATCGGCAAAAGGCGACTTGCGCAACCGGCCCATGAAAGGCCTGGCCCAGATTATACAAGGCATATTCATCGCCATGGGTGTCATTATATCGGTCTCTATCCTCATCGACCGTTCTCCCATAACCCTTATAACAGGATTGGGCGCCTTTGCCGCCGTTCTCATGCTGATTTTCAAGGACACTATCCTCGGCTTTGTTTCGGGGGTACAGCTGTCGCAATACGATATGGTACGCAAGGGTGACTGGATAGAGATTCCGGGAACCCCCGTCAACGGTACCGTACTGGACGTGACACTCAACACGGTAAAGGTGCAGAACTTCGACAATACCTATATCACGCTGCCGCCCTATACCCTCATCTCGCAACCGGTACAAAACTGGCGGGGCATGACCGAATCGGGCGGCCGGCGCATCATGCGCTCCTACACGATAGACCTCAATACCGTGAGATTTTGTAGCCCCGAGATGCTCGATTCCCTGTCGGACATAGAACTGCTCAAACCCTTTATCGCACAAAAAAGAGCCGAGCAGGCAGCGGGGAATGTCATCAATACCGACGACCCTGCCGGCTGTGTCAACGGCTCTATCGACACCAATCTGGGACTGTTCAGAGCCTATCTTACACTCTACCTGAAAAACAACCCCAACATACACGGCGAGGGCTATACACTCATCGTGAGAAGCCTCGAACCTACCGAGAACGGCATACCCTTACAGATATATTGCTTCACCCAAACTACCGACTGGGTAAGCTACGAATCTATCCAATCGGAAATCTTCGAACACATTGCCGCCATCATGCCACGCTTTGAACTATATCCGTTCCAAAACGCATCGGGGCGCGACTATATCACACAGTCGCTCCTCTCGGCAGGATACAGGCTCGAACATATTGCCGGCGCACCCTATGGCATGACGCACGACAATACGCCGGGCTCAACCGCCGTCACACCGCAACCGTCCGGCTCATCTCCTTCAATATCTGTACAGCCTCCAACACCGTAGATACAGACTGCACCACCATAGACCTGCGGCCTCCCAGCTCCCGCAGCTTGCACCGCCGCGGATTTTGTTGCAGATAATTGAGCACCCGGCCAAACACCTCTGACTGGTAGTATGCCTTATGCTCATCGCCCACGAAGTAAAGGTACATCTTGCCTTGCTTCAACGACACCTTCTCAAAACCCAGCTCTTTGGCGACACGACGCAGATTGACGACTTGTACCAAATCGAGCGTCACGGCGGGAATGGCCCCGAAACGGTCTCGCAGCCGTTCGCAAAACGCTGCCACCTCGCGTTCCTGCTCCAATCCGTCGAGCTCCCTATATAGGGAAATCCGCTCGGCCTCCTGCGGCACATAATCATCGGGGAGCATCAACTCCAAATCCGATTCGAACTGACAGTCTGAAACATATTCACGGTTCTCACTCACGCTACCGTCGCCATAGTACAGCTCGCTGAACTCTTGCGTTTTCAGTTCCTCTACCGCCTCTTGCAGTATCTTTTGGTAGGTTTCGTAGCCCAAATCGGCAATAAAACCGCTCTGCTCGGCGCCCAGCAGATTGCCGGCCCCGCGTATATCCAGGTCTTGCATGGCGATGTGTATGCCGCTGCCCAGGTCGGAGAAGCTCTCTATGGCCTGTAAGCGACGGCGCGCCTCCTCGGTAAATGTCTGTTGAGGCGGCACCAAGAGATAGCAGAATGCCTTGCGATTGCTCCGCCCTACACGCCCCCGCAGCTGGTGCAGCTCGCTCAATCCGAAATTCTGCGCCTGATTGATGATTATCGTGTTGGCATTGGGCATATCTATACCGTTTTCTATAATCGTGGTAGCAAGCAACACGTCATAATCGTAATGCACAAAGTCCATGATTACCTTTTCAAGCTCGGCCGGCGGCATCTGTCCGTGCCCCACAACCACACGGGCATCGGGTACAAGTCGCTTGATGAGATCGCGCAACGTATATAACGACTCTATCTGGTTGTTTACAAAAAAGAGTTGCCCGTTGCGGCTCATCTCAAAGTTGATGGCCTCCCGGATAATATCCTCGCCGAAGGTATGCACCTCGGTAAGAATAGGGTAACGGTTGGCCGGGGGCGTTGTGATGGCCGACAGGTCCCGGGCCCCCATCAACGAGAATTGCAGAGTACGGGGTATGGGGGTCGCCGACATGGTAAGGGTATCCACATTGACCTTCATCTGCTTCAACTTCTCCTTGACGGCAACACCGAATTTTTGTTCCTCATCGATAATAAGCAGCCCCAAGTCTTTGAATTTCACATCCTTTCCTATAATGCGATGCGTCCCGATAAGAATATTTATCTTGCCATCGGCCAACTCTTTCAGCAACGCCTTCACATCGGCTGCCTTGCGGGCACGGCTCAAATACTCGATGCGCACGGGGAACTCTTTGAGCCGCTCAGTAAATGTCCGGTAATGCTGGAAGGCAAGCACAGTCGTAGGCACAAGCACTGCCACCTGCTTGTTGTCGCATGCCGCCTTGAATGCAGCCCGAATGGCCACCTCGGTCTTGCCGAAGCCCACATCGCCGCATATCAGACGGTCCATCGGACGCGCACTCTCCATATCGGCTTTCACCTCCTGCGTAGCTTTCAGCTGGTCGGGCGTATCTTCGTAAATAAACGAGGCTTCCAGCTCGTGTTGCATAAAGTTATCGGGAGAGAAGGCAAACCCCTTCTCCTCGCGACGGGCGGCATAGAGCTTGATAAGGTCGCGTGCTATATCCTTCATCTTGCTCTTGGTACGCTCCTTCATCCGCTCCCACGCACCGGTACCCAGGCGATTCAGTTTAGGAGCCTCGCCCTCTTTCGAGCGATATTTCGAGAGCTTGTGCAACGAGTGGATGCTCACATAAATAAGGTCGCCGTTTTTGTATATCACCTTTATCGCCTCCTGGCGTTTCCCGGCAATCTCGGTATGTGTCAAGCCTCCGAACTGCCCTATACCGTGGTCTACATGTACCAGATAATCACCCACCTCTATCTGCTGCAACTCCCGCAACGAAAGAGCCATCTTGCCCGACCGCGCCCGGTCGCTTTTAAGGCTATATTTATGGAAACGGTCGAATATCTGGTGGTCGGTAAAGCAACAAATGCGCAGGTCGTTGTCGACAAAGCCCTCATGCAGGGTGCGCAATACGGGGACAAACTTTATCTCATCGCCCCGTTCACCGAAAATATCGCGCAGACGGTCGGTCTGTTTCTCGCTGTCGCTGGTGATATACAAGCTGTAACCATCGGCTATCAACCTCGAAAACGATTCGCTGACCAGCTCGAAATTCTTGTGATAGATACCCTGCAACGAACAATGGTATGTGATGGTGGCTTGCGGCTGCTGCAAAGAGTGCTTGCCATACTCTACCCATCGGAACTCTTCTATCTGCCGGGCAAAAAGATTGGCATCTACTACTTTCTCCATGGCATGGGTATCTACCTCCTCGGTCAGCAACGCCTGCTCGGCCAGGGTTTCGCCGGCGGTAGCCCGTATGCGGGCTAAGGTCCACTGCACATCGCGAAAAGCAATACAGGTGTTTTTTTCGATGAAATCGAGTATCGAGATGCCTTTTTCGACCTGATTGCAGACATTGGGGATGATATAGACCTCCTCTAAATTCTCGCGCGAGAGTTGCGTCTCTACATCGAATGTGCGTATGCTCTCGACATCTTCGCCAAAGAAATCTATGCGATAGGGGTATTCGTTAGAGTAAGAGAATACGTCGAGAATACTACCTCTGACGGCATACTGCCCGGGCTCATACACATAATCGACCTTCTTGAAACCGTATTCGCGCAACGCGTTTCCCACAAAAGACACATCGACAGGCTCGCTACGGGTAATATGCAGCGTGTTTTTCTCCAAGACCTTCTCGGGCACAACCTTCTCGGCCAAGGCTTCGGGATAGGTCACCACAAGCAGAGGTTCTTTCCGTTTCAGGCGGTTCAGCACATCGGTACGCATGATACCGGCGGGAGCGTCTATCTGCCCGTACTTGATATCCCTTTTATACCCCGACGGGAAAAATACCACATGCTCGCCCTTCTCTATCTGCTCTATATCATGAAACAAGTAGCCGGCCTCGTCGCTGTCATTGGCAACGACAAACGATGCTCCCGGCAACTGCAACAGATGGAGTAAGGCAAATGCCACCGACGAACCTTCGAGCCCGTCGAGCGAGATGCGGCGTATCTTCTCGTCTGTAAGAACACGGGCAAAAGCCTTCTGCCGCGAGGGGGTATTGATAACCGATTTCAGTTCCGACAATTCCATACTTTCAACAACCTTTCCACCGCAATACGATGATGAAATATAAATAAAATAAAGATATAATATAGATAATATATCAGCCCTAAATCAATGTGCATCAAGCCAATTATCGGCAACACCATAATCGGCGACAAGCGGGACACTCAGACGATAGGCACTCTCCATCTCTTCCGTAACGATGCGTGTCACTTGTTCCACCTCGTTTTGGGGGACATTGAAGTCGAGTTCGTCATGTACCTGCAATATCATGCGTGCCTCCAAATGCTCGCGCTCCAATCGCTCGAAGACGCGCACCATCGCTATCTTGATAATGTCGGCGGCACTGCCTTGTATGGGCGCATTGATAGCGTTTCGCTCGGCATAACCGCGCACCACGCTATTGTGCGAGTTGATGTCGGGCAACATGCGGCGACGGCCGCACAAAGTCGTCACGAAGCCTTGCTTGCGCGCCACCTCGATACTTTGCGCCATGTGCTCCTTGATTTGCGGGAAAGAGGCAAAATAATCCTCGATAAGTTGTTTTGCCTCGGCCCGGGAAATATTAAGCCGCTCGGCAAGCCCGAATGCCGAAATACCGTATATGATACCGAAATTCGCCGTTTTGGCCTTGCGCCGCATATCGGCCGTCACCTCAGAGATAGGCACTTTATATATCTTGGCGGCAGTGGCGGTATGAATGTCGGCCCCCGAACAAAACGCCTCTATCATGTGACGGTCTTGGCTGATATGCGCCATGATACGCAGCTCTATCTGCGAGTAATCGGCCGACAGGAACTTACACCCCTTCTCGGGCACAAAAGCACGTCGTATGCCTTTCCCTTCGGCATCGCGGATGGGAATATTCTGCAAATTGGGGTTGCTGGAACTAAGCCGTCCGGTAGCCGTCACAGTTTGGTTATACGATGTATGTATCTTGCCCGTCGCAGGATTTATCAACTCGGGCAAGGCATTGATATAGGTGCTGAGCAGCTTGCGCAAGCCTCTCAAATCGAGAATCTTGCCCACGATAGGATGCGCCGGCCGCAACCGTTCAAGCACCTCCTCGGTGGTGGCATATTGCCCGCTCTTGGTCTTACGCGCCTTTTCGTCTATTTTGAGCCTATCGAAGAGCACCTCTCCTACTTGCCGGGGCGACGATATGTTGAATTGTATGCCGGCCAACCCATATATCTCCTCTTCGAGTGTAGCTATCTGCTGCTCCATGTCGTGCGCCGAGGCGCGCAGCACCTGTGTATCTATGGATACGCCGGCCATCTCCATCTCGGCAAGGACACGCACCAGTGGCATCTCTATATCCTCGAAAAGGGAGGTCATCTCCTCCTTGGCCAGCTCGGGACGTAGCACTTCATACAACTGCCACGTCACATCGGCATCCTCGGCCGAGTATTCGCAGACATCGGCAACCGGGACCTGACGCATCGAGAGCTGCCCTTTCGATTTCGCACCGATAAGCGTCTCTATGGCTATGGGACGATAGTGCAGGAAAACCTCGGCAAGATAGTCCATATTGTGCCGCTGCTCGGGTTGCAGCAGATAGTGCGCCACCATGGTGTCGAACATCTTGCCCCGCACCGTTACGCCGTAGTTGCGCAAGACGATATAGTCGTATTTTATGTTCTGCCCCACTTTCAGCGAGGCTCTGTTTTCGAGTGCCGGGCGGAATATCTCCACCACTGCCATCGCGGCCTCGTGCCCCTCGGGCACAGGCACATAGTAGGCCTCGTGCGCCTTCATGGCAAATGACAGACCCACCAACTCGGCACGCATGGGGTCTATGCCGGTCGTCTCGGTATCGAAAGCAAAAGCATCGGCACACCCCAGTAATGCAGCCAAGTCCCACATCTCCTCCTCACTCTCAACAAGATGATAGGTATGCGGCGTATCGGCACAGGTGGCAAATACCTCCTCTACAACGGGTGCGGCCTCGGGCACGGCATCGAACAGGGTGGGCTGCACGTTCCTTGCCTTGGGTTCGGGGTGCTGCTTACCCAGAATACGGTCGGCCAAGGAACGGAACTCCATATCGACAAATATTCTACGCAAAGCCTCTTCATCGACAGGCGAACGCAACAAGGCCTCTTCGTCCAGCACGACCGGCACATCGGTCTTGATGGTGGCGAGGAAACGCGAGAACTCTATCATCTCCCTGTTCTCCACGATACGGCGTTGCAACGCGCCTTTCAGGCGGTCGGTGTTGGCAAGCAGGTTATCTATGCTGCCATACTCCTGTATCAGCTTCACGGCCGTTTTCTCGCCCACGCCGGGACAGCCGGGTATGTTGTCGGCCGTATCCCCCATCAAGCCCAATATATCTATGACCTGCAAAGGCGACTTTATACCATACTTTTCGCATATCTGCGGCACACCGAGCACCTCATATTCGCCGCCGAAACGGGGCCGATACATAAATGTATGCTCCGTCACCAGCTGCCCATAGTCCTTGTCGGGAGTCATCATATAGGTTTCAAATCCCGCCTCCTCGGCTTGGCGCGACAACGACCCTATCACGTCGTCGGCCTCATACCCGGGCACCT
The DNA here is from genome assembly GCA_900542255.1 of uncultured Porphyromonadaceae bacterium. Taxonomy (GTDB): domain Bacteria; phylum Bacteroidota; class Bacteroidia; order Bacteroidales; family Barnesiellaceae_A; genus Barnesiella_A; species Barnesiella_A excrementipullorum. The sequence continues at coordinate 9,936 of UQMR01000039.1, read as the reverse complement.
CGATGATAGGAATACGATATGCCTTGATAATCTCCTTTATCACAGGCACGGCAAAACGTATCGCCTCGGGGGTCTCTTCGCGCTGCGCCTTGTACTTCTCATAGGCCTCGTGACGGAACGTAGGGCCCTGCGGGTCGAACCCCACGGCAATATGCGTGGGATTCTCGCGTTTCAGAATCTCTTCGAGGGTATTCACAAAGCCCAGTATGGCCGAGGTATTCTCCCCGCGCGAGTTGATACGGGGATTCTTTATAAAAGCATAGTACGAACGGTATATCAGTGCATAGGCATCTATCAAAAACAACCGTTTTACTTCGTTGCACTTTTGTGTGTCGTTATCATTCATCTCTATATGGGTAATGCCACAAACAAAAAATTGCGGCAGGCGATTTTCTGAGTGCGGCGGTTTCTCTTTTCTATTGCCGGAAGTACGGCGATAGTGCAAAGATAGTGAAAGGCGAGTGCAGAGCCAAACGAAAACGCAGTTTTCAAGCGCCGGCTATGCCGAGCCGCATCCTATCTTTGCAAGAGACAGGCGATAACCCGCAAACAGCGCCTTGCCCGACTTCAAAAAAGAGCCTTGCCGCACTTCATGGGAAATATCGACCCGAGCGCAGATAGAACAATGATAATAGACCTTAAATGTAGGTATAGTTCGGTTTTTATTGTTACTTTTGCAGCCGAAATAATAGATATGGACACACTATCTGCCATACAAGAGCCCATCAAGGAGGAGCTTGCCGAGCTAAACCGCATCTTGGCGAACCGGCTGCACACATCGAGCCCCCTCATGAACAGAATCATAGACCGTTATCTGCAATCGAAAGGCAAACAGATAAGGCCTGTTCTTGTATTGCTTTGCGCCCGCATGGCCGGGGGCATATCGTCCGTTTCCATTGCCGCTGCGGCAGCCATAGAGCTGATGCACAACGCCAGCCTCATACACGACGATGTCGTAGACAACGCCACCTTCCGACGCCAGCAACCCACCATCAATGCCCAAGAAGACAACCGGATAGCCGTATTGGTAGGTGACTTCTTCGTGTCGTGCGCCCTCAAATGCGGCGTTGAGACAGGCCGTATGCCCATCGTTGCCATGATGGCATCCTTGGGGCAAGAGTTGGCTCACGGCGAGATAGACCAGCTGGACAATGCCCGCACACACAAACTCTCCGAGACAGCCTACTTCGAGGTGATCCGCCGCAAAACGGCATCGCTCTTCAAGGCATGTATGCACGTAGGAGCCATATCGGCCGATGCCGATGATGCAACAAGACATCGCCTCGAAACCTTCGGCGAACTCTTGGGTCTCTGCTTCCAGATAAAAGACGACGTCTTCGACTACTACGAAGACAAAACCATAGGCAAGCCCACCGGCAACGACCTGCGCGAGGGCAAGATAACGCTGCCGCTCCTCTACGCTATCACGCACAACGACGACGAAGAGAACCGCGAAATGCGCCATTTACTCGAAAAAGAGCAACTCTCCACGACCGAGATAGAGCAACTCATAGATTACGCCAAACGCAAAGGAGGCATAGAGTATGCCAACGACTATATGCACCGCCTGCGCGCCGAAGCGACCGCCCAACTGGCCGATTTCCCGGCCTCGGAGACACGCACAGCCCTGCTCTCTATCCTCGACTATACCATAGGTCGCGACAAATAACCGATACCTTCGATAAATCGATTTCCTCACATAGCAAGCGGCCGCACCCCGAGGGGTGCGGCCGCTACGCATTTTCATACCCTTTCAGGCCGGCGAGAGGGTATAACATAATAAAACGGCAGAAACGGCACCGAGATATAATCCGCGCGCGGTCTCTGCCATGATAAAAAATAATCTGGCCCGGCATTCCGGCAACCGGCTCTTCGCAGCATACAGCAAAAAAGGGGGCCAAAAAGTCATCACGACTTTTTAGCCCCATCATCACATTACATGATCACACTATTATCTATATTATAGCACAAATTTCTTTACAACAGTTCCGACAGGCGTCGTTACACGTGCTACATAAACGCCACGGGTCAAGCCCGAGAGAGGTACACGATAGGTACACTTCCCGACATTAGCAGCCAAGTAGACTTGTTGTCCCTGTATGTTGTAGACTTCTATACGAGAAATCTCAGATGCGGCCTCTATTGCCAATATCCGCTCTGACGGCATGTAGTAAACGGCCACATCGCCATCTGTCGGCAAGCCATCTACACCGCCTATTCCGTCACCTGTTATCTGTATATCATCTACCATCAGCGCCACATTGTTAAGATACTCGCCAATATACTGTATCGCCACATACACTGGCTTGTTGTCATAAGCACTCAGGTCTACTACCACCTTCGTCCAGTCTACGGGTGCTTCACGTACGTCGTCTCCTAACACCACAAAGCTGTCGAAATTATCGTCGGTATCTGAAATCAACAAACGGTATTGTTCCAATTTCGCATCGATGAATTCCAATATGCGGGTTTTCACATACAGTTCGAGAGTCGAATTGGTGCTCAACTGCAATTGGGGCGATATTAACCATGTATCGCTCGCGGTATAGCCATGCTCGCCCCAAGCCAATGCAAATGCTGCACCGAAGCGCTCACCCGAATGAGGATAGAAACCCTCAAAACCATTATCTACCATCGAAGGTACTGTCGCCGCGGGATTGAATGCTATAAATCCTGCCGATTCTCCTTTATGCGGATAACTATATTCCCAGAAGAAGTCTGTCGCATGTTGGAGCCTATCTACGGTCCACCAACGAGGATTGAACGTATCGCCGGCCGCATCGAAATCGTAACACGACTCAAAATCCATCACATACGGATTGGCCTCCTCCAACGAAACCAACGTCTCGGTCAGCCTATCGTTACCGGGATTTTCATCACCATCCAACATGGTCTTTACCTCTACGACATAACTGCCCACTTCCGACAAATCAATATGTTCGAATTTCACCTCAACATTTTCATTCGGCAACAAAGAGAGTTCTTGTTTATATTCCGTACCGTTTACATTGCATACAACGGGGAAATCGGCTTTGTCCACACCTCTATTCCTTACACGAACCGAAATGGTCTCATCGGAAGAATAGAGCATTTCCTTTCTCTCCGGAGCAATCCACTCATCTACTGCTGCATCGACAGCATATACGGCAGCGCCGTGGGCAAAGTTGGCGCGTATGGCCAATGTTACACCCGTGGTAAGGACCAAAACGCCATTGACATTTTCATAACAGTAGTTATCCGGTGATTCTGCATCGACACACAATCCCATGTTTGACGTTTCAAGTTGTTGTACCTCGAAGAAATATTTACCGGGTTGGAGTATCATGGGGTCGAACTCTATATTGGTAAAGCCGCCACCCAAACCACGATTCATGGTCTTGCTATACAACTGCATACCCAGAGTTTTACCATCGGCTTCAACTTTATAGATAGCAATACCTATACGATTGAGCTCTACCGAAGAATCTCCTCCTGCCAACCCGACAGAAACCGAAGTCAGCGTATCGGCAACTGCTAAATTATATACATTTCCGACAAAGAGTGTAGCGCCCCAATTACCTGTACCTGTCGTAAAATCGGTTATATTCTCTGTTGCTCTCACCGTATCGGTTACATTAATCGCTTGCAGATTCACGAAGTTATCCTCTTCATATTGGTCTGGCTCATCACTTTGCACCTTCATGGAGAGATTCAACGTCTCACCGATGGCGGCAGAAGGCATGGCAATCTTAACAGGTACCATTACCGTATCAGAAACGGCAACATTCACGCCCTCTTCTGTTGTACCCAACAGCGTCTCTCCATTATATAACATAGCCTTCACACCGGTCATATCTTGTGTACCGCGATTGACAACTTCGGCATAGAACACACCCTCTCCTTGTAATTGGTCACTCGGGGTGTACAATGAAGCGGGGGCATCGATACTGCTCAACTTCAAGTCCCGATCAAGCACCTCCGATAAAGTACATTGATACAGCAAGAAGTTTGCCCTTGCATCTTGTGGTGTTGTCACAACAATCATGATACTATAATTGCCGGGCTCTTCTATCGGCACTGTAAACTCCACTTGATTCGAATTCGGAACAGCCAAGTCTTCATAAACCACTTCATAAGTCGACACATCGGCTCCGGCCTTTCCGAAAGCGACATAGAAACTCGATGCTTCTCCAAAGCTCGAATTACCATAAACCAAATTGACTCTCAGAGGATGCGACAGTGCGAAACAGTGTGATAACAGGCCGTTTTCCACGCCAGAAACAGAAGTAGAGAAGTTACCCATGAAAGTATCCAATATCCATGTGCCCGGTGTCATCTCCGTCCAGTATTCATCATAATTAACACCGGAGTAGAAGAATGTCGTCACAGGCAAAGAGGTCTCTGGTGCGTAGTTATTTACCACAGCATAATTAGCGTGTTCTACCTCTGTTCCCGTCGTCACCTCTACCAATACCTCATATTCGCCCACTTCGGAAAAATCGGCTGTGGCATCGAAATAAACAGTTGCAGACTCAAACGGCGCAATTTCCTCGGTAAAATTCTGAGACTCTACTATATCGCCATTTATCGTATATGTGAGGGTGAAATTCGATGAAGCCCCGGTACCTTTGTTAACGATAACTGCCCCTATACGGCTTTGGTCTGACAAATCGCAATTAGAATAAGGCAAAACCACTTTCTCGACCTCTAATTTCGGCGCAATTTCATAATACCCGGCATTGATATTGACATTATCTATAAACACATTCATGCCTTTGACCGATTTCGCATGGAATGCCACATAATAAACGCCAGCCTCGGCAACCGAGAAATTGATAACTTGCATTCGCCAATCTGTATTGGAGACAGCATAATCACCAATAACCTCCATTTCAGACACATTGGTTGTAGAACCATAACGCACATCCAACAACTCTGTATTGTTGCCATTTACGCATCTTGTCTCAAACGTCAGATTATTGTCTCCTGCATTGAAATACAACGGGACGGATATAAGATTATCATTATTCGTAGCGAGTAGCGATCCACTGCAACCAGCTACTCCCATCATGCCATCAGAACCGGCCACCCATTCGGTATATGTCCACTTATTGCCATCGCCATCGCCATCTTCCGCACTCCAATCAAACTCAAAATTTTCGGGTCCTCGAGCAGAAAAGTCATAGCTATATGGCAGCTGTGTTACACCAATATGCTTGCATAGACCTACTATGGTATCATTTTGAGGCAACATATCGCCTTCGAGTGTCACCCATGCAGTTACATTATACAATGTCTCTACTGAGAAATCGGCCTTCGTATTGAAAACATAACGCAAGGAGGCTCCGGGTGCGACAGTTTCGGTACATGTCTCAGTAACAATCTCACCATCATTTACCTGATATGAAAGGTCAAACCCCGAGATTTCAGACATACCATTATTTACCACTACTACGGCAATATCCTCGGCGCTCGTCATATCCAATCCATTAGGAGGCAATTCGATCGAAGTAAGAGCGGCATCTACATTGCAATATAAATCGACATAATCGTAATATCCCAGCTCTCCATCTCTATACACTACTTGGAAGCGATAGGTACATCCACCTTGGAATTCAAAGTCGTCATACATTGCATAGTCTCCATGAGAAAAAACAAGGGTACCGGCATCTACATCGGGCGACACTATCATATAATCATAGACACCGGCCGGTATCAAAATGGAAACCTCTCCGTCGCCTACGATATTGGTCGAATTTGGCGAGGGGTCGGCATTCTCGGGAATCTTATATTCAAAATCGTCATACGTACCGAAATAAACATAAGAACCTTCGAAAAACAGATAATTGTATGCCGAGTGATCGGCATCAAGCAACATTTGAAAACCAACGGTAGAAGTTCCAAACACATTGTGCGCTTCGAGAATTACTTCAGCCATATCCGAAGGAACTTGTCGACGCTCGTTAAGACGAACATATTTTGCACTTTGCAAAAGGCTATTCTTCATCATTTCATAAGTTCCGGGAGCATATCCGGTCACTTGCTCTCTCTTTACAGAATGCCCTTTCTGTGTCAACTGGTCGAAAGCCACATACTGTCCCCACGAAGCAGGAACAAGACAAACAACCATTACAATGAATAATAATTTCTTCATAAGCATATTTTTTTAGTGATTGTTTTATGTAGTGACTGCAATATTATGATATATATCCCATATAATCAGACAAAACATCATAGACAAATAATGTACAAGGATAAAATTATTACCTTTGTCGTATGAAAAATGCACTTGCCACATTCTTGTCCGTCATATTTCTGCTACTCGCGTTTTCGGCTCATGCCAACAAGATACCCTACCATTGGCACCATATAGACGCCGCATTCGACTCGGCCTCATATATCTGCGAAGAGGCCGTATACTACGACTTCCCCCGCAAAAGCATTCTTCCCCAAATAGAGAGTCTCTACAACATGAGCCGTCGCCATCCGCAAAACAAAGCCATGAAGGCACGCGCGCTCTATTGGGATGCATGGGTGCAGATAAAAACCGACACCCACACACCCGACTCACTGTTAAGGCTGGCATTTGCCTGCATCGATTCGGCCCAATACCCATACGACTTCGCCCGATTTCGTTTCTTGGAGGGCGACATCAAAAGAAACAACGGCGAATGGGCCGATGCCTACCGGATATACAAGCAGCAAGAGGCATTCTTCACGCAGCGAAACGCCGACTTCGATGCCGCCAAGGTTTCGGTCGCCATAGGAAGCATATTGCAAGAGTTGGGCGAGAGCGACGAGGCTCTGAAATACTACCGCAAAGGCAACGACCTCTTTGAAGGAATCGGCTGCTACAACTGCATGACCAAAAATAAGATAAACATAAGCAACACCATGTATATGCTCGGCGAAAAGGAAGAGGCCCTGCGCATACTCAAAGAGCTGGAACAGAATCCCATCGTGCAACAAGACACGAACTACCTGGTGAATGTGCTCGTATCGCTATACTCCGTATCGGACAAAACCGAGAAAGGAAGCCCGCAGAAGGCTTTCCAACTGGCCGAAAGACTCAATTACACCCCCCTTATCGCCCTCACATTGCAGACCCTGGGTATCAACGCTTTCTCAAACAACCAGCCCGACAGCGCCCTGTTTTATTTCAGAAGGGCTCTCGACTCGGCTTTCAGCAACAACAACGTCTACCAGATTGTCCCCATACTCAAACAATTGTCCGAGACACACTTTACACTGAACAACATCGACAGTGCATACTACTACACTACATTGGCAAATACCTATGAAGACTCGCTGCTCAACCAAGAAAAAATCATAGAACTAAGCAAATTGGAGAGTAAAGCCGTCATAGAAAAATACGAATCAGACCTGAAACAAGCCCACGAAACGACCTTGTATCAGAAACGCATCACCTGGATATCGGTCATATCTGTTGTCATACTATCTTGCCTCATATTCTATATACTGTGGCTTTCGAAACGGCGCATAGCCATCGAAAAAAAACTGAAAGAGGCCGAAAACAGGGAATTAACACTGCTCAACAAACAATATCTGTTGGAGCTCGATTCGAAAAACCGCGAGCTCACATCGAACACACTCATTATCGCCAAAAAGAACGCCATGCTCAATGAGTTGTCGCAATACGTAGAGACCCTCGAAAGCAAAGGCGCCATAGACGGGAATAACGGGCAACAGCTGAAAAAACACATCAAATCGCAAATCCTCGCCGATGACGAGTGGCAATACTTCAAACTGCACTTCGAGAAAGTGCATCCCGACTTTTTTGTCACTCTCAAAGAAAAGCATCCTAACTTGTCGGAAACCGAACTGAGGCTATGCGCCTACATCAGAATAGGCATGAGCGCAAAAGAGATAGCTCAGATGTTGTCTATCCAGCCCGAAACAGTAAATACATCGCGGTATCGCATCCGTAAGAAACTGAAACTCACATCGGGAATGTCTCTCGAAAACTATTTGAGAGGTCTCTGAGCATCGCGCCCAGACAGAATTAACCATATTAACATAATTTATGCGCGCGTTAACCATCTTGTATCCGCTATAATGATACCTTTGTGAGCAAACAAAGAAAGAGATGCAACGCAACAATCCATAAAAACCGTGGCAAAACTTTCTATATAAATTGAAACGGATATGATATACATTATTTTTATAGTCTTTGCTCTCATCAGCTTCGCTATACAGAAAAGCTTGCAGAGCCGATTTGAAAAATATTCCAAGGTCCCTCTTCCCTACGGACTTACAGGAAAAGACATCGCCCTGCGTATGCTCCATGAAAACGGAATAACAAACGTAACCGTCACACAAATAGACGGTACGCTCACCGACCATTACAACCCCGCCAATCACACTATCAATTTAAGCAGTGCCGTATATAACAGCAACAGCATAGCCGCAGCAGCCGTTGCCGCCCACGAAACCGGGCACGCCCTGCAACACGCTCAGGCCTATGCGCCGCTGCGCATGCGTTCGGCACTGGTCCCCGCCGTAAGTTTCGCATCGAGCTGGATGCAATGGATACTGCTCATAGGCATACTCACGGTACAAAGTTTTCCCCAAATATTGCTGGTAGGTATCATCCTTTTCGGACTGACCACCCTTTTCAGCTTCGTGACACTTCCGGTAGAAATAAACGCAAGCCGCCGCGCTTTGGCTTGGCTCAATAATGCCGGAATCACGACGACAGAGACACAACCGATGGCACAGGATGCCTTGCGCTGGGCTGCATACACCTATGTAGTAGCTGCCCTCAGCTCACTTGCCACATTGGTATATTACATCATCATCTTCCTGGGCGGAAGAAGAGACTGATAACAGATTCTATTAAACTTTTTCATTTTGTGCAACTACCGGGGGCAAGCCTGTTTCTCAACAGGAGTGCCCCCGCAAGGCATGTAGGCGAAGAGGTAACGAAATAAAGCGGAAGTTTCATTCCGTTTTGCCCCCGTTTATATTATCTTTGCACATCATAAAAAACAGACTCTCACAATATCATGGCACAGAAACCATCCATACCCAAAGGAATGCGCGACTTCTCACCCGAAGAGATGGCCAAGCGCAACTATATATTCGACACCATACGCCAAGTATATGCCCTATACGGTTTCAGTCAAATAGAAACCCCGGCCATGGAGACGTTGCAAACGTTGATGGGAAAATATGGTGAAGAAGGCGACAAACTGCTTTTCAAAGTATTGAACTCGGGCGACTTCATGTCCGGCACGCAAGAGAGCGACTGGCAAGACAAAAATGCTGGACGGCTGGCAGCCCGCATTTGCGAGAAAGGCTTGCGATATGACCTGACGGTACCCTTTGCCCGTTATGTGGTAATGCACCGCAACGAACTGACATTCCCCTTCAAACGCTACCAGATACAACCCGTATGGCGTGCCGACCGACCCCAAAAAGGCCGCTACCGCGAGTTTTTCCAATGCGACGCCGATATTATAGGCTCCGACTCGCTCCTCAATGAAGTAGAGCTGCTGCACATCATCGACGATGTATTCGCCCGCCTCGGAATCCGCGTTGCCATCAAGCTCAACAACCGGAAAATATTGAGCGGCATTGCCGAAATCATAGGCGCGCCCGAGAAAATCATCGACATCACAACAGCCATAGACAAACTCGACAAGATAGGCCTCGATAACGTAAACGGCGAACTGCGCGAAAAGGGGCTCGACGACACGGCCATTGCCAGCCTGCAACCCATCATCTCGCTCCAAGGCGACAACCGCAGCAAGCTGCAAGTACTGCGCAACGAGCTGCAACACTCTGCCGTCGGCTGCAAAGGAATAGAGGAACTCGAATATATCCTCGACAAGATAGACAAACAACCGCTGCGCGCACAACTCGACATAGACCTCACGCTTGCCCGCGGCTTGAACTATTATACCGGCGCCATCGTAGAGGTAAAGGCCCTCGATG